>JAHISI010000087.1 GCA_018818345.1 Patescibacteria group bacterium
AAGACCTGTTGAAAAGAAAGAATACTCTAAGCCTGTTGAGAGAAAAGAAGAGGTCAAGAAAGAGGAACCAAAGGTAGAACCTAAAAAAGAAGAAGAGAAAAAGAAGTACACAGTAAAGATCTAAGGGGAAATTTGTGATAAAATTGGTTTAACAAATAAATTCATAGAGGTTGTATAAATATGTCAGGACACTCTAAATGGGATACAATTAAACACAAGAAAGCTATTAATGATGCTAAGAAAGGTAAAGAATTTTCCAAGCTTTCAGTACAGATAACTCATGCAGCCAGACAGGGTGGAGGGGATCCAGGAATGAATCCTAATTTAAGGTTGTATATTGATAAGGCAAGAGATGCTAGTTTCCCAATGGATAGGATAGAGAAAGCAATTGAGAAGGGAGTGGGTGGTGCAGATAGTGGTATTGTTTTTGAAGAGGCTTCTTACGAGGGTTTTGGTCCAGGTGGTATTCAATTGATTGTTGATACTATTAGTGATAACAAGAATAGGACTGTTTCAGAATTAAGACAGATTTTTGATCAAGTAGGTGGAAATATTGGTGCGGCGGGTTCAGTATCATGGAATTTTGAAACTAAGGGTTATGTTGTTGTTAAGTCTGGTCATATGGAAAAGGCTGAGAAATTTGGAGCAGAGGATACTTTTGTAGCCGATGATTCTGATGATGTGATGATGATGCTTATGGATATTCCTGGGATATTAGATATTGAAGAGATTGATATGGATGGGGTTAAGGGGTTTGAGATATATACAGAATATAATCAGTTGGCACAGGTTAGGGATAGTATTAGTAAATTAGGTTTTGTATTAAAGGAAGCAGAGATTGTTAAAGAACCTAAGATATACAAGAAATTAGAAGGGGAAGAATTAGAAAAAGCTCAGAATGCTATAGAGAGATTAGAAGAGTATGAGGATGTGCAGAATGTATGGACAGATTTAGACTACTAGAATATAATTATTGCTATAAGTTCATCAATTTGCTGTATGGACAAATTAGACAATGATCTCGAATTGTTGTTAGAACAAGCTGAAAATACTCCTGTTGCGAGAGAACGTAGAGCTGGGAAAGCAGACCTACAAGCTTATCTGTCTGCTCTAGTTTTGGGTCAAATATCTCCAGAAAATAAACAGATTGAATTTCCTGTTACTCATAAACTTGTTGCTCTGGGTATGGATGATGATATTATTTGGGGAATTTTACATACAGAGGCATACTCGGATAGATTTCCAGTTATGATACTTGAAAGGGGGAAATCGGAAGCTGCAAAGGAGCATCTATTGGTAGATTGGGAAGTAATTGCCGAAGAGGGTGATTATGATGATGTTATTCCAGCTATGAACCCTACTGATATGACAAAACCAGGGATATTGGTTCCTGCATTTGTATATAAAGAAAATCTTAATCCCGAATTATTGGGAATGATAGAAGAGAAACTAACAAAGCTGGGAGAAACAAATCCAGATTTTGTAACTGTAATATTCGAGTAATCATTTAATGTTACAATATACCCATGAGAATACTAGGAATAGATCCAGGAGTAGCAACAACTGGATGGGCCATAATTGATTTTGGAGAAGATAATAAACCACATCCCGTGGACTATGGAGCTATCCTAACTGCAAAAGAATTAACAATATCCCAAAGATTAGAAGAAATATATAAAGATTTAAATGAATTAATCCTCAAATTCAAACCCGAATATGCCGGAGTAGAAACTTTACTCTTCTGTAATAATGCCAAGACAGCAATAGCAGTGGGAGAGGCTAGGGGAGTAGTATTACTAACATTGGAGCAACATCACATACCATTAGAAGAATTCAACCCATTACAAGTCAAGGATGCCATAACCGGATATGGAAAAGCGGACAAAAGACAAGTACAGGAGAACGTTAAAGCCATATGCGAATTAGATGAAATACCCAAACCAGATGATGCCGCAGATGCCTTAGCCATAGCCATAGCTACCGAAATATTGGTCTCGAGGAAACAATACTAATACTGTATAATGGACATATATGATTTCATACATTAGTGGAAAATTACTAAAAGTATTCATAGGCAAAGACTCATTTGTAGATATATTAACCGCTTCAGGAGTAGGCTATCGCGTATTCTTGACTAAGAAGATAAATATTGTAAATGATGGTTCAACAGTTGCGTTGTACACATCATTCCATGTAAGAGAAGATGCACAAACACTCTTTGGATTTTTAACAGAGTCAGAAAGAGACTTCTTTGAAAAATTACTAACGGTATCAGGTGTTGGACCAAAGGTTGCACTCTCAATTCTCTCAACATTCTCTCAAACAGAAGTAGAGAATATGATAGTGGAGGGAGATGATGCAGCGCTAAGCAAAACATCAGGATTAGGAAGCAAGGGAGCACAAAAAATCATATTGGAACTAAGAGGGAAGATAGACTTTAAGAAGGAAACACCAAAAGACAGTGATGAATTAAAAGACTTAAAGAATGCGCTTAAAACATTAGGATTTACAGGAGAGGCATTAACCTTCCATCTTGAGAAAGGAGAAGAAATTATTAAAAAGAACAAGGATATTGAAATTGAAACATTAATTAAAAAAGTACTATCCGAATAATGATACAGTCTAGCTCTGAACTAAAAAAGAAACCTGTTGTAAAAAAGGTATTACCTAAAAAAGAAGTAGATATTCTTGAGCAGGAGCAAAAGATTAGGCCTTCCAAGCTTGATGAGATCATTGGTAGGGAACAAGAAAAGAAAACACTCAAGATGATGATTGATTCTGCGAAGAAGAGAAGTGAGGTAGTAGACCATATCTTGTTCTATGGTCCTCCAGGATTAGGCAAGACAACCTTCGCAATGGCTATAGCTAACGAGATAGGGGGAGGAATTAGAATTACCTCTGGTCCTGCAATTGAAAGACAAGGAGATCTTGCAGCAATTATAACTGGCTTAAAGAAAAACGATATCCTTTTTATTGATGAAATCCATCGTTTATCTAGAGTAGTTGAGGAAATTCTTTACCCAGCCATGGAGGATGGTGTATTGGATATTGTAATGGGAAAAGGACCTTCTGCAAAAACGATTAGATTGAATCTAGAGCCATTTACATTAATAGGGGCAACAACACAGATAGGGAAGATCAGCTCACCAATGAGGGATAGATTTGGGTTGGTACAGAGATTGGATTTCTTTTCAAACGAAGATATGGTTTCAATACTAAAACGAGCAGCTAATCTTTGGAAGATAGAGATAGAGGAAGAAGCATTGGAAAAGCTCTCTAACTGTGCACGAGGTACAGCAAGAATAGGATTGAGATTATTAAAACGAACTAGAGACTATATGGAAAATAGCACAGGGAATGTAATAAACATTGATGCTGTTAACCAGACCATGAAGCTTTTGGAAATAGACGAATATGGATTGGAGAATATTGATCGTTTGATACTCAAGACCCTTGTAAATAACTTCAATGGAGGGCCTGTAGGTGCCTCTACGCTAGCCGCATCTCTCTCAGAGGATGTTTCTACCATAGCTGATGTATATGAGCCTTATCTAATGAAATGTGGATATCTAAAACGAACTTCTAGAGGTAGAGTAATTACTCAAAAAGGATTAAAATATTTGGAAGATTTAAATGGATAGGACAGATATAAATACAGACAGTGAGAAGAGGGGAAAATTCCTGTTTTTAGCAGGGGTTATAACTCTCGCTATATTTCTAACAAAGATTCTACAAGGTACTGACAGTGTCTCTACCTGGAGGGTATATCTTGATGGTGCGATATATTTCATAATTGCATTTGCAGGATTACTGTGGGCTTTCAATTTCCAGATAAAGATGAAATCACTCTTGTATATCCTTCAATCTAGTCTCTTTGTATTTTCCGAGGTCATATTTGTAGAAATATTCTTTTTCCAGAAATTTGATCGTCTCTATGAGGGCTTTATACTCTTTGCACTTTTGGTATTAATCTTCTTGGGGATATATGTATCCTTCCTAATGGCCAATGTGTTCAATGTAGATCTTTTCAAGAAGCTTCCACTAGTTCAAGTTGGAAGAACCTCTTCTTACCTGATCTCTTTGTTGATGATGTATTTCTTAACTTTTGGATTTTTATCTTCGAGCTTTCCAATATATTTGGTTCTGCCATTGATATTAATTATCTATGTCCTTATTCCATTTATTCATTACGTAAATATGGGAATGGAGGAGGGGGAGTTATGGAGAAAGACATTACTAACCTCCGCGATTTCCCTGATGTTGTTTCTTGGGGTTTTCCTTACTGGGAGTACGCATGAGCTTACCGCTATAGCTCCAGCACTTGGATATTACTTCGCTGTAAGCATGGTTACTCAAGAACAGATCTTTAGGAAGAACTCTGTGAGTTTTATTTTCTCTATGCTTCTTTTATCTGTAATATTTTTCATAATTATTTTCTTCAACATCATTTCAAATTAAGTGACCACCTATATGAGAGTAGGGGGTAGGGGCAAAAATCCCGTGAAGCCCATAGTTTCACCAATCCTATAGTAAATATATCAATGTGGATAACTGTTTGCTAATTCAAATCCCCGAATAAAAAGAATTTTCAGTAGAGTATGAGTATTTTAAAGATTTGAGATTTAAGAAGTTTATTCATTAAGAAAGAGAGGGGTTCTACTCCCCTTAAATATATGTTACAATTCTATAATTGATGACCGAGTATAATCGCCCTTATATACTGTCTTGTACCTTGGGAATCAGAAAAGTCCTCTTGTGTAGCTCTTTCTATTAGTTCCTTTGATTCTCTGAACACCCGTTTTATTTTATTTTTATTCTTTCCATATCCATTCTGTATTCTTCTTACATAATCTCTCAAAATTAAAAAATTGGCCCCCTACTCTGATTGGTTAAAAATTATTTTTGTAGTAACATAAACATATGAAAGACAAAGTATTCCCTAAGCTACCTGATCAAGATGACTTCTTGATGGACTTACAGAACAGTAATTACAGCCCCCTGACGATTCATAACTATGCTAGAGATCTTTGTATATTTGCTGTCTTTCTTAACTTCCGTGGTGTTGATTTTAAGGATGTGTCTAAGAAAGACATTTCTATGTACAAGGGATACCTAAAAGCGGGTGAACATTTGAAGGATTTGGATAGAATAAGGAAGGAATTTGTCAAGAACGCGGGTATACAGGCAATAAATAGCCCAAAAGCCGCTAGCGACGATTTAAGCAACGATACTGATATGGGTGCCATGAATACACCTGTGAAGAAGGAAGTATTTGAAGTTAGTTTCCTGGAGAGCTTGTACAACCGTGTGTATGGGTCTCTTGGAATATTCGAAAGACCTATGAATACCAATGCAAGAAAAAAAACTGGTTTGGATGTTAACAGTGTTAATCGTATGTTGTCATCTGTAAGATCGTATTTGAAATTTAGAGTTAAATGGGATTTGGAAATTCCTTTACCTGCGGATGCGGTTGATATGATGAAGGGAGAAAAAAGAGTTAAGAAGGTTGCGTCATTGGAAGACCTCATTAAGCTGATTGAATCTCCTTTGGAGTTTGAATCTGATGAGAGGGTCGCCATAAGGAATAGATGTATGTTGGAGATGTTGTTTGCTAGTGGTATGCGTATTTCAGAATTAATCAATCTGGATTTAGAGAATATTAATGTTGAGGGTAAGATGTATATTATTGGTAAGGGTAAAAAGGAACGATCAGTTTTTTTGACACAAAGAAGTTTGGATTGGTTGAATAAGTATTTGAGTGTAAGGCTTAAGTATGCGTTTACGAATAAGGATACGGAGGAACAACCGGGAGTTTTGGATAAGCTGATGGCGGATGTGAATATCGAGCGTGAAACATCTGGGGACGAATTGAATTTGGAGATATTTGATAAAGGGAATAGGAAATATATTTCTTTGGTTGAGAGTTACAGACAGAGTGGGTTCCTAAATAAGTTTGACTCCCCTGCCCTGTTCATTCCTTTTTCTGGTGGAAGGTATGGTAAAGAAGATATGAGGATTTCTACAAACTATTTTCAAGAAAAGATTGCTGAATATAGACGTAAGCTAGGTATACAGATTCCTACTTCAGCCCACAGTTTAAGGCATGGTTTTGCGACTTATTTAGCTGAACAAGGGGCTAGTCCTGTAGCTTTGCAGGCTCTATTGGGTCACGAGAGTTTAAATACTACTACTAAGTATGTGCATGCTAGTGAGAAGTTTGCAGAGGAGACTGTAAGAAAGAATCATCCGTTGAAGTAAATAAAAAGACCCTCGTGTGAGGGTCTTGATAATTCTTTTAAAAAGAAGATTTACGCCATATCCATGATCTTTTGTGCCTCAGGATTTCCTTCTTGTGCTTTAACCGTAGCTACTGCAGTAGGATCTCCAGCTTGATATCTAGTATATAGATCTTTTGCAGCCCTTGTCTCTTCTACTGTTTGTTTCAAATATTGGTACATAAGTTCTAGCTTCTTGTTCTCGTAGTTATCTCCATATGCCTTCTGAAATACCATATTTAATTGTTTTACAGCATCTTCATCATTTGTAGGTTCGGTTTGTATATTTTGTTCTAGTTCATCAAGTGTTTGATCATCAGCTTCTTTTAGATCGTCCATTGCTGTAGCAATTGCTTCTTGTGCGGCTAAGTCCAATAATTGGTTAAGCTTGTCATCTGTAAAACCGAGAGACATGAGCTCTTGCTTTACATTTTCTATTTCTACATTGTAATCCATTGCTTGTATATGTTTAATTTATTTATCTATAATATTTCTATCGAATGATTCCAGTACTTCCTAGACCTGCATTTTGTCCTAAAACAGAACTACCTCCAAATTTGTTTAACAAATCAGGTAATGTCTGCGTTGGATCTACTTGTAAAGCATATCCCATTCGATGAATGTCTCCTCCTGCTGCCTGTAGATCAGAAACTTTTATGTGGTTTGCATTTAGATATTGATTTAATTTCCACCACCCAAGGTCTGATTGGCCGCCTAAAGCATTATTGGGATTGAGTTCTCCGCCAGGGAGATTTCCAATTGGTCCTGTTGCCAAGTTTCCATTTGATGGATCTCCTGGTAGAACTACTCTTCCATCTTTTACAAGTCCGCTATCAAATGGTTGACCAGATTCGATTGGCTGATGTCCTATACTTGTTCCACCTTCTCCTCCTCTAGGATTTGGTTCTCCATTGAGGTTTGTTGGATGATATCCAGAACCTGTTGGTCCTGAGTTCAAAAGGCCATGCCCGCCAAAGAAAGCTTTTGAAACTAAGCTTCCAGCCATATATCCAAAACCGGCTCCACCAATAAATGCTATAGCACGATCAGTCCATTTTAAAACCTTTTCCCACTTTTCTCTCTTCTCTTTTAGTTTTGCTTTTTCAGCAGAATCTGTAGCCTTCTTCTCCATTTGGTAAAGGGAGTATGTTTGTCTTTCTCCAACCATTTTAACAACCGTTCCAATTGCACCTGCTGCTCCAAGGGTTATTGTTACAGGAAGGGCAATTGCTGCTCCTCCAAGTGCGGCTGCTGTTAATCCGACTCCACCACCAATTACTCCTGCGATTAGTAATTTTTTCTTTCGATCTCTTTCGATTCTATTTTTTTCTGCTTGTCCTTCTGCTTCAGAAGAATCGGCAGATGTTGTTTCTATACCAGATGGCGCATAATTTGGATTAAGAGGATTGTGTAATCTATCTTCTTCGTTTACTTGATCTACAAATTGTTGTGCTTTTTTATTTTGTTCTTCAATTGTTTTGTTCTTTACATCTTCTAATGGATTTAAAGGTCTTACTTTGTTTGGATCTAGAGCTTCAGCTAATGCTGGATCTTGGTCATATGGAGTTGTTGAAGTAGATTTGCTAGCTAATTTATCTAATGTGGCTTGCATCTTATCTAATCTTTCCATTAGCTTTTTATTTTCTTTTGCTAAATCAACAATCATATCCTGTACTCCCAATGCTTTTACACCCTCTTGAGAAAGATGCTTCCCATTAAATCCATCATTATGTTCCTTTTCATATGTTTCCATCTCTTTTTCATGTATTGTTTTCTCAGGGGAATTCTTTTCGGTTTTAACATTGTTTCTTTCTGCAGCTACAACAACTGATGGCGTATTTGAAAATCCATTTTCCCAATTCTGTGTGACTGCTGAAATATCGGGTTTAAGATTCTCTGTATATTTATTCAAATCTACAGGATTGGAACTTAAGCCTTGTGATTCATAACTTCCTTGTATTGGTGCAATTGAAGGATCATTTATCTCATGGGTAATAGGTGGTCTCTCTCCTGACATTGCTTTTTCTAAAGCGGATTGGATGGGTGTATTTGTAGACTCTGGTTGAGTACTAGTGTTGTCCATTGGTCTTTGACCTGACATTGCAATTTCTATTGAAGATCGAATGGGTGCATCACCACCATTGTTGTTATTCTCGGGAGTCATTGTTATTCATTTAGGTAAATTTAATGACCTATTTGAACTTTAAACACAGAGTTTAAATAGGCAGATTTATATACATAAAATATATGTGAAGGGAGGGATTAAGTCAACAATATATATAGGTTGCAGATATACTACTAGTTAGTTATATTATATCTATATATGAAAACATTTCTAAAGAAATACTGGTCTGTAATATTACTCATTATTATACTAATAGTTATATCTGTATTATCCTTTGTACCAGGCAAATACCTGTTATCCAATGATAACTATTCCCCAGAATTAAATCCAGGATTAACCATATTAAGATCAATCATATCTCCTGCATGGAGAAGTTACAGAGTATTAGGATTTGCATCAGATAGTGAACAAGCAGATATATTTAGAACAGGATTGATGGGGCTGTTTAATATTGCTATGCCTTCTTCTTCTGTAGCTCAAATATTTTCTCTAACATGCCTTTGGACGGGAGTACTATCAATGGCATTTCTAACAAGAGCAATTACTAGAGATTTTGTTAAAACGAAATACTCCAATGTAATATTTCTTCTCTCGGGAATTATATATCTGACAACACTTTGGACAGCATGGGTATTCAATTTCAATATGATGCCATACATAACCCAATATGGATTCTTGCCATTATTAATTCTTTCTCTCTACTATCTATTCAGCGCTTGGAGTCCCAAAAGATTATTATTTGTTTTTATCTCCACATTATTATTTACAGCAACCTCCGTTATTGCGACGCTCTTCCTTGTGGATATAGTTGTTATTGTATTCTTTATGTTTTTCTTTGGATATATATTTAAGTTCAAGATAAAAAGGATTGTATATACCATTGGCATTATCTTGATTACACAACTCTTTTGGATTCTGCCTTTTATACATTACACCTACTCTACTAGTAGCGATGTTATTAATTCTTCAACAAACAGAGCTATTACCTCAAGCACGATAGATTTGGAAAAACAGATGATGACTTTGGAGAATTCAGCTCGTTTTTATACTAGACTGCTTGGAACTGTAGATGATCCATCACAGACTACATATATACTGCCACAATCAAATGACTATACGAACTATGACTTCTTTAAAGTCTTAGCATTCATACCTCTATTCTTCTCCTTAAATGGCTTAGTATTTGTAATAGTGAAGAAGAAATATAGCCTCATATCTTTGTGGATTGCTTTAATTGTATTCCTTTTCCTACTAAAGAATCAGAATCCTCCATTAGGGGGAATATATATTTGGTTGCAGGACAATATCCCAATATTTAAACAGATATTTCGTTGGGTATCTTCAAAATTATGTCAGCCATATTTAATGGTATTAACAATTACATCTGGAATAGGATTTCTCTACTTCGTCGACTATTTAGGTTCATTTTTGAAGAAAAAGGTTAAGCATATCCCAGTGATCATTCTTTCCATAGTCGTAATGGCAGGTCTTCTCGGCTTCTCCGAATATCTTTTTAGTGGGAATCTTTTCACCCAAAGAGCGACAGTGTCTATGCCAGATGAATACAAGGAATTAGCTGACTATCTAAAGGATGATACTCAAGGTCGTATATATTACGCTCCTCCTTCAAACAATGGATATTTTAGAGAGTACAATTGGGGTTTTGTAGGTTCACAATTTTTAGGATATATACTTCCGAACCCATTGATGGATATGTCTTTGGCAATAGGATCTGATGTCGGTGAAAAAGGAATGATTAAACTTAATAATGATTTTGAGGCAGGAACGTC
>JAHISI010000088.1 GCA_018818345.1 Patescibacteria group bacterium
GAGTGTTAATATTGAATACGCCATCTAGTGCGGTGACTTCAGATACGTCTTTTGCTGTGGTTGAGATATTGTTTTGTGAATATACATTTCCACCTCTTGTTGCAAACCATGGATTAAGATCTATCTCTTCCCTTATACTATTTGTATTACACGCATTGTCATATGCAGTTAGATATATATCAATTTGGCCTCCCTCGTTTGTACCAATATTTAGAAGATCTGTTTCTCCAGTATTACTATCAAATATCCATGCATTTGAATCATTAAATAGTCCTATCTCAGAGGTCAGTGGTGTTGCCCCAAGGGTCAGATTGCCCTTGTTAATTGTATATTCAGTAGGTAAGAATAGCTGAGCTATATCTGTTTCTGTTCCTCCTGTTCTGTAGCCATTCATGATTACTCTCAGTATCCCACTTGTGCTATCAGTTGTACTCCAGGTGAGTTCTGTATTACTTGGATCTTGAACTTGTTGAGTTATGTCGTCTACTGTCGGATTTGTAAGGTCTATACCCCAGTTAAACAGGTTACTGATATAGCTTTGATCCAAAACATTGCTATTAATCATATATGAGTCTATAGATTGGCCGAATACGTTATACATTCCATACATGTCGCTTGAGTTTGAAAGAAACTCGAGCTTGTAATCAAATATGAGATTGGTTGTCTGCGTTACAGAAATGTCATATATTCTAATTACATTCTCACCATTTATCTGTACATATCCATTAGTTGCTGGTCCCCAGGTTAAATCCACATTTGTAGCATATATGCTTGGGTTGCTCCAATCACTGCCATTTTTTCTAATCATTATCCCTAAGTCTGTATCCGTGCTACCAGTGTATGAAGCGGTTATATCTGCTGAAGCTGGTACTGAGCTATCTTTGCTTAACCAAAGAACAAAGGCTTGTATTTCGTCATTTGAGTTTACATCTGAGGTTGTAGCTTCAATGTGGAGAGGATTATTAATTTCTGAACCTGTGTATGTTGATGAGACACAGCCATTGACGGTTATATCTGGAGGTATAACAATTGGTTGTGTTTCTGGCAATGTATCTACTACATAATATCCTTCTCTTGGAAGTGAATATTTATATGTGTTGTTACATTTATCAGTTGTTGTATACATTCCAGATATTTTTCCAGTTGCACCCTCTTTAAGAACTTGATTGACTGTTTTGGTTGTAGGAACAAAACTTTGGGTATTGTTTGTGTTTGGTACTGTTGAACAGAAATCTTCTCCTGCAACACCGGAACATGTAGTCCAGGTTTTCCATTCATCGCCTACTCCATAGTTATTGGCTTGGAAGTAATATCCTCCACCTCTCGATGTTGGAGGTGCTGTAAATGTTGGTAACGATACTTGTACATTAGAAGAACTAAGCGCAGGGAGTTTTATGTGTGTAGGATTGAGAGGATCCGTAGAGAGTTGATATGTTGTACCTTCTACAATCATACTTATACTTGTTGGTATTGAGGGTGTAAGATTGGTTTCAAGGTAATAACAGGCGCTCCCAGTTAATGTACAGGCGGTACATCCGTTTGAGCCGGTACAACTGCTTACGGCACCGGAAACACATAATGGGCCAGTTACTGTAGTAGTTTGTCCTGAAGCACATACGGGAGTACAACCAGTACATGCTCCTGGAGTGCAGGTACAGGTTACTTTGGGTGGACAACAATATGCTTTCCCAGGGGGTTCATATCGTCCACTTGCACATCCTGCTAATGATTCTCCGCACGGAGAATCCCGCAATGAACAGGAACTTGCGTCTGGAGAGCATGATGTTGTACAGCCTGCATATATATTGTTCTGTGGATGTAGAATACTAAAAATAACAAGGGAAATGCCAATAACAAGTGATAAGTATATAAGAAATCTAATTTTATGAGTTAATGGTTTATTCATTCGATATGAATTGATATAGATTATTACACTCATTATATATATGTAACACAGGGGTATCCTCTGTATTCAAAGTCTTTAAATATATTCCTTCTTTACTATATATTTTTTTATCTAAGGTATCTAGGCACATATAAGAGGCAGTTGAAATATTTGTCGCTGTCAAAGTTCTAATCTGTTCTAATTGAATCTTCGCTTTGTTGTTATATTGGGATAGTCCCTCGTATATTTTATAATCACTACAGTACACAATTTGATTGCTTCCTGAGTCAGAGATGAATTTAAACAGGTAATCTATGATTGAAGGTAAGTAGTAATTTGCGTGTGTTTGCTTGTATTGCATACCATCGGATACTAAGGAAATGTTTTTTAGATTTATTAAATCCTTGTCAGTATTAAGCGTGCTGTTCCAGTCAGAGACTACTGACGGTAGAGCTGTCAGTTCAGTATTTTCATATTCATCTCCTATGACATTTTTACAGATGGTCTTGTATCCTAACCTTGATGAGCTTTCACACCCAAACAAAATTTTAATTGTAGGATTAGTCCAATTTTCTAGGAAAGCAGTCGAAAACTCCTCAGTATATAGATCAGTATATTCTTTTTCTGTGAGGATATTATTATTGTAGAAATCTGTGTACTTATTCTTATTCTCTTGCGAGATATATGTTGGCAGAATCTCAGGTGCTGGACAGAAATCCACACTATTTTGTATTGTTGTAGTTTTGGGATCTAACGTAACTAGATTCGCAATATCTTTGTTCACAATATCTTGTATATATGATTCTTCGAGTTTTATTGTAGAAACAGAGCTTAACACATAATCGTTAGTGTCATTTCCTTTATCATATGTAAATACCATATCAACAGGCATTAGTTTTTTGTATGCTAACACATCATTAGAATATGATATGACTTCATTGTTCTCACATATTGAAATATTTTTTAATTCATTCTCTTTGGTAATTACTTGAAGGTCAGCACAGCTATGGTTTTCATCAATTATTCTGATTTCAAGTAATAGGGCTTTACAGTCTATATTTAATTGGTTGTCATTTGTGCTTGTATCACACCAATTAGTTACATCCTCATATTTATCAACATTGTATTTTGGTGATGAATCAGTTTTTGCTTGAATTAGGAAATAGACACCAGTACCTAGGAGTAGGACAAAGAAAAAGGATAACAGGAGTATTAAATATGTATTCTTTTTATTCATTACTTTCTTCACAGTTTCTAAAACAATTTTAAATCGTTTCCCAATACTCTTTTTGCATTCCATTGTAGATCAGCTTTGTCTGCCATTGTATCTACTATCCATTCTAGATATCCACGGTCTGTTCTTGCAATGTCTTCTAGTGTTTTACCTGCATATTTCCCAAATGTCATCTGTCTCATAAACTGAGGTTCTTTAGATATGAGGATCATGTTTTCGGCACTTAGGGTGCTGTGCTCTTGCATATAATGGAATAAATCACGCAAGAAGTAGACATCACTTAAGGCATCGTGGGCTGTATTGTGATCTAGATCTTCTGTTTTGTATAGTCCAAGATAGTATCTGAGGAACTGTAGGGCATAACTTTCAATGTCATGATCTCCATCGTAGAACATGTTTCGAGCTAGTTTGAGGGTACAGATGGTATTGGGTATTTTGATTCCTTTCCTCTCCATAACTTCAAGATCAAAATCAACATTATGTGCTACCCATATATATTTGTCAGCAAGGAAATGTAGATAGTCTTCTAGTGTTTCTCCAATGAAATCAGGATCTATATTTTCTAATGGTAGTTTGGCTTCTTCAAGATATGGTTTGTCTGCTAAAAATTCTGGGGTTATATGATGTACTGCCATTGCTGCAAAGGCAATATCTTGTTTTGGCTTAAAATACATATTTAATTTGACGTCTGTGTCTGTAACAAAAGCGAGTTGTATGAGGTCTTTTATCTGTATATCTGTGGTTTCGGTATCAAAGTATAGGAATGGTTTGGACATGCTAAAGTAATGCAGTTTAAATATATATCCAGTATATCATTATTAATTCTGTAAGGGTTAGAATTTTCTAGAAAGTCTTAAATCCAACCTCCTGTTTGTACAGGTTGTACTCAGTCCCAAAGAATATTGTAGATATACTTGAATATTTGTTGTCATATGTTATTACCACAGTAGGATTAATCTGACTGTAGAGTCTTAGGTTTCTTTGTATTGATATCCCCTCTCCTCCTGTTGTACCAAATGCTACAGCACCTCCAAATATCTCAACGCCATCTCTTAGAAGGTGTGATCCATCTGCTACAGTAACGATTATCTGGTTGTCTGCTATGAGGAATCCTTCAATGTAATCATAGAGGACCTTAGAACCAGTTGATTTAAATGTTCCTGCATCTACATATATATTGTTCTTTGCTAAAAATATACATCCACTTAGAGAGCTTCCGTTACTGTTTACGTCAGGATTAATATGTATGTCTTTTTCTGTAATGAACAGTGTTTTTTCATCACATACATAGCCTGAAGGAATGGAGATATCTTCTGTAGAGTACATGTAACATTCCGTTCCATCACAACTATCTGAAACTTTTGTATCAGCAGAAGACTTGTTAAAGGAGGTTAATTCTGCTTTGTACTTCCCAAGCTTGTTGAACAGTCTGGTATACCACAGACCTTTTGTGTTATTCGAATCTTCTATACTTGTGGCCATTGTGGCGCCACTGTTAGAGTGAATTAAATTAGAGATTGAAGTATTTCTGGTAGAGAGTAGCTCTGTACCCGTATCAATTCGGTCAGAATTCATTCCTGTTTTAGAATTAAATACATCCTCTAGGTATGGAAGTCCAGCTACATCTTTTGCAGTAGAGGATATATTGCCTTGAGAGTATACAGTAGCCCCTCTTGTTGCAAACCATGGATTAAGATCTATTTCATCAGTAGTACCATTAGTGTTACAAGCTTTGTCATATGCTGTTATGTACAAGGCAATCTTTCCACTCTCATTATCACCAACATTTACAAGATCTCTTTCGCCAGTGTTGTTATTGAACTTCCAGGCATTAATATCATTGTAGAGTCCAATTTCATTATCCGAAGGTATTTGAATATTGGGGTCAAGAGTTATGGCATTGAGAAGAGTAGTATATGCACTTGGAAGGAACAGTTTTATACCTTCAGGATCTGTAGATACCCCTCCTAACCTATATGCATTTATTACAGTTCTTCCGATACCGCTATCTGTATCATCATTACTCCAAGTCATGTATGTGTTTTGTGGGTCTACAATTTGTTGAGTTATTTCTTCTACAGTAGGGTTTACAAGATCTACACCCCAATTAAAGAATTTGTAGAAGTAACTTTGGTCTAAGAGATTTCCATTGATCATGAAAGTGTCTAGGGATCCTCCGTAGATGTTGTACATTCCTGAGAGGTTTGAATCGTTATTTATGAATTTTATCTTGTAATCGAATATGACGTTGGTATCTTGAGTTACAGATATATCAGATATTTCAATTATGTTTGTTCCAGCGATATTGATATATCCGACTCCATCTGTAAGAGATATTAACCCCCATGTAAGGTCAGAGTTGGTGGTATATATGTTTGGATTGTTCCAATCACTTCCATTCTTCTTAATCATTATTCCTAGGTCTGTATTTACACTTCCTGTGTATGATGCAGATATTGTACCAACCGTAGGAACATTTGTATCTTTACTAAACCAGAGTGTGAAGGCTTGGATTTCGTCCAAACTATCAGTATCTGTAACTCCAGCATTAATGTGTAGTTCATTGTTAACTTCGGTTCCAGTATATGTGAGAGATGTACAACCCCTGTTGGTAGTATTTGTACCAATTTCAGGAATCCATGTACATGTAGGGTCTCCAGGTGTACATGGATCTGGAGGATCAGGGATGTAATCAACTACATAGTATCCTTTTGTAGGCAGAGAATATTTGTATGTGTTATTACATTTGTCTGTAGTAGCATACATTGCCGATATTTCTCCTGTTGCACCCTCTTTCAGTACTTGATTTACTGTTTTAGACGTTGGTACAAAGGATTGAGTATTGCTTGAATTGGGCATTGTAGTACAAAAATCTTCTCCAGCAATACCAGAACATGTGGTCCATGTTTCCCATTCATTGCTATTTCCATAGTTGTTTGCTTGATAGTAGTAATTAGCTCCTCGAGATGTTAATGGGGCTGTAAAGGTTGGTGTAGTTATCTGAACGTTAGATGAACCCAATGCGGGAAGTTTTATATGTGTAGGAGCAGCTGGGTTGGTTGAGAGAGGATATGTTTTACCATCTACTGTCATGCTTACAGAAGTAGGGCCTGAGGTAGAGCCATTTGATTGTACAAAAGAGAGATTTGTTTCAGCATAATAGCATGTCCTAGAGCCTCCTGAACAAGACCCTGTATTACAACTATTGCTGTAAGAGCATGATTGTACAGAGGATACGGAACAACCATTCACTATATCAGTACTACCAGAGGGGCAAGAGGGAATGGTGCAACTACCACTGCATGTTGGTGTACAACATGAACATATATTACCATTGTCATACCAAATATTTGCAGACCTGGTGCAAAAACCTGATGTTTGACCACAATCATAATAATGAGCTCCTTGAATACAATAAATCTCTTCATTCGTATCTGGACATGGGCAGCGTGTTCCACCACTAACTGCGCAATAACTTCTGCCTTCTTCTACCTTGCACCATGGAAAACTCGTTGTTATGACTGCACACGGTGTAGCAAAAATATATTTTGGAAAAAGTAGGGTCAGAATGAGACCAGCAAGAATCCCCAATAATAACTTTTGATCTCCCTTATATGTTTTGCCCATTAATGTATATTTGTAAATTTAGGCATTCTGAAAGAAGTTGAATAGAAGAATTTACATTGATAAGCTTATACCTAAGATATCGTCCATCTTGGTCAATACTCTTACTATCTGGAATCACACTACAAAAAACCGATTGGGATTGGGATATATTAGAAGTAATTATCTCTTTTATGTAATTTAAATTGTCTCTTGCAACTTTGTCTTGCTTGGCAACAGCACTATATATTTTACCAATAGCACAGAAGGTATCCTCACTTATTTGAGAGTTCTGATTTATCATAAGTGTTACTTCGTCAAGTTGTTTAAGATTGTTATTAGGATAATTTTGTTTAATATTAAGGAAGAGGTTGTCATAAATTAGGGAAATTCTTTTTAATAAGGTAAGATCTGTAGGAGTAAATGATTTTCCCCAAATTGGTGATACAGTTATTAACTTTGAACTTGTAAAAACGGTAGGACCAATCTTTTTAAGACACTCGTCTTCGATATTAATATTGCCAACTGAATCACATGCGAAAAGTAGACGAATAGTTGTATCGTCTAAATTATAGTTATAACCATTTCTGTATTCATCCTCACTAAGGATGTTCTCAACCCAGTACTTGGCATATTGTTCTTTTTCAACTATATATTCAGGCAATATCTCAGGAGTAGGGCAAAAATCAAAGCTATTTAATATCGTAGTGCTACTTTTATCCATATTCATGATCTCTTCTATATCTTCATTAACTATTCCTTGTATATATTCCTCATCCACCTCATCAAACGAGACATTGTTAAATGAATAGTTTGGTAATATCCCTTCCTTTGTATATGTAAATACCATATCAACAGGCATTAACTTCTTGTATCCCAATACATCATTGGTATATGAAAGAGAATCTCCATTCTCACATACTGTTAAATCTTTTAATTCCTGATCTTTAGTTATTACCTGTACTTCAAAACAACTATTCTCATCAATATTGATTAGTAATGCCTTACAGTCTACAAACAGTGTGCTATTCTCTACACTAGCATCACACCAATTGGTTACATCTGAATATTTATCTACTGTATATGAATCAGAATCATTTGTATTTGGATTAATGAATAGATATATTCCTGCAGTAGCAGCAGCTAACGCTAAGATGACAAACAAGAGTATCAAGTATTTCTTCTTTTTAGACATAGCTACTTGCATAGTATTCTATTTAGGCAGGTTAGATATGTTTAGTATATACCAAATTATTAAGTGAAATACAGTACCTATATAAATACCTCTTTTTTTTTAGCATAGAGATTTAAATTGGGGATTATTGTATAATAAATGGAGAGTATGGTATAATATACTATAGGTTAGAAATGACTTATACTGCTCTTTAAAAAGGTCTATATTAATTCCCTTTGTTTACACGAGCTTAGAGCCATTAGGGTTATTATTGGTTGTAAGTTCGTGTAACACACTATTAATTAATCAATTTTGATTGTAGTCCCCAAAAGGGAGAGGAGAATTTTAAGATGAAAAACAAATGGATTATTCCCGTAGTAGTTCTTGTCGTTGTTGTCGTGATTTTGGCAGTGCCGTGGAAACACAGTCCTGTGCTCGCAAGCATGTACAATGCTATGTATGAGAACCAATATCAAGATAACGTTACATACGAAGCTGAGACCAAACCAGGTCTTATTGGTTCGTATGGTTTGTGGAGAGATAACGGGACTTCCCGCTGGACTGAAAAAGATGACTGGGTCTCCCTTGGAGATTTGCTCAACGATACTTACAAGTACCGTTGTGTCCGGTTTTTTTATTTTCAATCTGGTACTTTTAAAGCCGCTGAAGGCTATGAGTGGAGACTCGGAAAATCACCTTATGGTGACCCCTGCTTGAAACTCTATCCCTCATGGTGGCCCAAATAACTTTTTTTCTCTCTTTAGACCTTTCGGATGGTATCCAGAATTGATATATTGCCTTTGGCATATAAAAATTTCTCCACTGGATACCATCTCGAACACCCACACCGATACAATCGGAAATCATGAATATATTACATATCATGATAAATATCCATACAAAATCACTATATTACTAATAAATATTGATATAAATCATTAGTATTTATACCCATATCGTTAGTAAAATCCCTATTATAGGTAATTCATATAACAAACCATTGAAATATTTTGGTTATTTAAAACAACCCGAAGAACATAGAAACACCCAAGAGAACAAATATAATCCCAATAATCAAATGCATAACCTTAACATTCTTCTCTCTCCACTGCGTAACCTGTTTAATACTCTTAGAACCAAAGAACACTAGAAGAATTACAACCACCATAGGAAGTACAAATATCAAATTGTAAACAGTAAGATATGGTAATGCACCAGCAAACTCACCATATGACAACATTCCTCCCAATATTACATAAGGACCAATAGTACAAGGAAGCAAGAACAAAGTAACAAACATACCCAATCCAAATGCCCCAATTGGGGATGTAACCCTAGCTAGAATCTGTTGTACCTTAGGTCTAAACATCATAGGCATCTCAGTACCAATAGAACCAGGTTTGTAGAAGAAGAAATCCTTAATCTCGAGTAATCCTAAAATGATTGCTCCTACCCCTAGCCCCTTGTACAAATACAATTTAATACTACTAATACCCTGAACTACCTCAAAAGCTTTAACAATCAATAACCCATATATGAAATATGTAACGAATACAGCCGCTACAAAGGCTAATCCAGTCCACAATATCTGTTTTTTGTCCTTAGGGTGGTATGTAGCAATCGCAATTAACATCATTAAAAGAACAGACAAAGCGCAAGGATTAATAGAGTCAGTAAGCGCAAGTGCGGATATCTTACCCCATGAGATACTTTCTGAACCAGTAGAACCTGAATCAGTAGTTGCAGTTTTCCCATCAGTTATCTGTGCGTCACTATTTCCTCTCCAAAGTAATGTCCATGATCCAATATTAACACCATGGGTATATATTTCATTTCCACCAGGATATTCAATAGTCATATCCTTAACCTGAGTCCCCTCTAGGGTCTTAACATATGTATCCATGTCATTAGTAGTTAAAAACTCTTTAATTATTGCAATCTGTTTGGTTGTTAAATCCTTTGAAGTACTCTGTAACGCCACTTTATCCTTTGTAAACAGTTTTACTCTTCCATCAAAATCATTAAGATTCAAGTCTTCCCAGGTAACAGTCTTGTTTGGTAGCTCAATGGTATTTGTCTGAAGCTTAGCAACCTGACTATTAAAGTTATCGAGAATTGGTGTATCTCCTTGATCAAAATCTTTTGGTGCATACAGTATTAAAGGAATAGCTAATTGATATCCATACTTTGCATTGTAGCTATACAACATTGATGCATTGGAAGACTCTTGGTATATCTCATACTCAATCATTAATAGCCCCTCTTGTGCATTCACATTCTTATGTATTACTGGAGAAACCTTTGCACAATGGGGACACCCAATACCTGTAAAGTATGTAAACGCCTTTACCTCTTGTGTAGGAGTCACAGTTGCCGTTTCCTGAGCTTTTACAAAGCTAGGTACAAGAAAAAACAAGGATAGTGCAAGGACTATTTGTATTAACTTGCGCTTTTTTAGTAGACTATATACATTAGACATGTCTATTAATCTATCAATTATCACTAAATATCTCAAGTGGACATAGCTTTCTCTGAAAAACAAAAATCCATTATCGATGACATATTGCAATGGTACAAGGAGCATCCTGTACAATATCTTACATTTGGTGGCTATGCTGGAACTGGTAAAACCACTATGCTTGGATATTTGGGACAACATCTTCACAAGGAGAAGAAGGATATTAAAATTGCATACTGTAGCTATACTGGTAAGGCCGCAAGAGTGCTACAGCACAAGCTTAGAGACGCTAAATCCATATTTAAATCCGATTACATTGGTACAATTCATGGACTAATTTACAAGGCTATTTGTGATGAAAGGGATAATATCATTGGTTGGGAGAAGAAACTTCAAGAGGAATTTACATATGACCTAATTATTGTCGACGAGGCTTCTATGGTTACTAGGCAGATTTGGGATGATCTTTTAAGCTACGGTGTCCCTATCCTTGCTTCGGGAGATCATGGACAACTTCCTCCTGTGGAGGGAACTTTTAACTTAATGGAGAGACCGAATATTAAGTTGGAGGAGATATTTAGACAAGAAAGAGATAATCCAATTATTAAAGTTTCAGAGATTGCACGTAGATATGGGCATATTCCTCAACTTGAATTCTCAGATACGGTTAAGAAACTCTCTAAGAATGATGAGAATACTCAGGAGTTTCTTTCTGATAAATTAGAATCATTCGATGACCAAACAATGGTACTAACTGGGTATAATAGGACAAGGGTAGATTTGAATAAAGGGATTAGGCAATTACTTGAATTTGAATCTCCTGAACCTCAGTATGGGGATCGTGTCATATGTCTCAAAAACAACCCAAGTATGGCCATATTTAATGGTATGACCGGTACTATTCTTTCCATATCCAAGAATCATGTTGGTAAGTTCTACGATGCTGAAATAGCCTTGGATGATGAGAATGAGATATTTGTTGGTCCTGTTAGTCTTGATCAATTTGGAAAGGCTGAGACTAATACTCAATATCTTGCTGAAAACATGAATTTGTTTGATTTTGGTTATGCATTAACGGTACATAAGGCTCAGGGTAGTCAAGCTAAGCGTGTAATATTGTTTGAGGAGAGATTCCCACGGATGACTGATGATAACTGGAGAAGATGGTTGTATACCGCTGAAACTAGAGCTGAGGAAGAACTGTATATTATTGGGTAGTTCGAGGTATAATACGGTTATGAAAACTTTAACAGAGAAAGCAATACAACAGGATATTAAAGAACTCCAAAAGAGGTTAGAGCAAATTCATCCAAATCCATATAAGTATATTACAAAAAAGAAGTTTACTGCTTTA
Organism: Patescibacteria group bacterium; assembly: GCA_018818345.1. Classification (GTDB taxonomy): domain Bacteria; phylum Patescibacteriota; class Dojkabacteria; order SC72; family SC72; genus UBA12078. The sequence continues at coordinate 11,709 of JAHISI010000088.1, forward strand.
CTAGAAAGCAATCCCGTAAATGCTAGTAACATAAAAGACCTTGGATTAGCTCTCATGACTTGCCTAGCAGTATTAAATGACGGTCATACATATCTAGGTCTCTCAGATGATGTTCTAGGAACAGAGAATTTTATGTTTAAGTTTGAATACCTGAATAATGGTTATTACTTAACTCAATCTTCGGAATGCTTATCTAATTATTTGGGATCAAAACTGCTTGGCATAAATAATTACAATATTGATGAGCTAGAACTGATAGTTAAACCTTTTATTCCACAAGAAAATGAAATTTCTACTAGATACTATTTTTCTTCAAAAATTGTAGAACCTTCAATATTAGAATATTTAGGTATTAGAAAGACTGGAAATCTAAAACTTCAATTAGAAAAAGGGAGAGATCAAATTTTTGTAAATATTCATCCTCAGGACTACAACCAAAAGATGCTTACTTTAAAGGGGATGATGAAACAAGTGCCAGTAACTTTACAAGAAAAAGGTATCTATTGGTTTACAGAATTACCTCAAATTAGAGCTTTTTACATTCAATATAACAGTTGTGTAGAAAGGGAAAACCTAAAGATTTCTCAAATTGTTAATTTATTTGAGAAATCTCAATTTAAGAATATTATTATTGATTTTAGAAATAATAAGGGCGGGGATTCTGATGTATTAAAACCTTTGATTGGATTTTTAAGAAAATCAGAAGGTAAATATAAAATTGTCATTTTAACAAGCGCAGATACATACTCCTCTGCAATTATTAATGTTCTTGAATTATCAAGTATTAAAAATGCAATTTCAGTTGGCGAAATCCCACACAGCAACCCCACACATTATGGAGAAAATCAATCATTTGTTTTACCCAATTCCAAATTAAAAGTATTTTCCTCCTCAAAAATATTTAGATTTAAGGGATATAAGCTTGGTGATTCATTCAAACCAACATATATAGTGGATACACAAATACAAGATTTATTGAATGGGAAAGATACACAAATTGAATATCTATCAAGGCTTTTATAGTGGAACGAGCTGGAGATGATTGACGATATTGTTTTGCAAATATGCAATCATCTCCAGGTCTGGATAAAAAACGAAATCAACAAGTGTCAGGCACTACTTCGGCATGAACATTGCTTGTCGTCTTTACATCCACGACTGTTCGTCTGAACTTTTACAGTTACAGTTTTACCGAACATGGCAATTCTCCTTTCTCATAGAATTCTTTATTATAAGGATATCTCCTAGAAACTGCAAGATTATGCTTCAAAAGCAGCATTCTTCAGTGTATCCCAAACGACCGCACGAATTATCTTACAGTAGGAAGACGGCTGACGATTCTCATTTAATAATCTTGTATGGTGGCATCCCCCAGAACATGTAAACTTTGCAAAACAATCTTGACATTCTTGATAATTGAGAAGATTTAAAGTCTTAAGTTTTTCAACCTTCGATTGATTAATCTCCACACCTTCCTCGGTTACATGCCCAATGACAAAAAGATCTACAAGTGGATCACTTTTTCTCGTAACACGTGTACAACATGAGATGATCCCTTCTGGCATTAGAGCGAATGACTCTCCATCTGCATTGCAATAACGGACACTTGCATTATCTAAGCAATCTGAAGGCGTTTTAAAAATCATTCCTAGCTCTTTAGCACGTTTTTTAGCAATGAGATAGTTTTTTACAAAGATATTCGGATCTACATTGTCAACACCATTCTTTCCTCTACCAGTAGCAGAGAAAGGCGCAGCACTAATCTCCTTACATCCATTGACGGCACAGAGTTCAAGAAAATCCAATATGGTATCTTGATTCAGGCCAGTAACTGTGGTTCGCACGGCAAAGTAAACATCATTTTTTACTAACGCTTTCATTCCTTTCACCACATCATCGAAAGAACCAGTCCCATCTGCTTTTGGACGAAGGATATTTTGAATCTCTTCAATTCCATCCATTGATAGAACTACTGAGAAGTTGTACTTCTTTAAAAACTGTGCCTTTTTATCATCTATTAAAGTCCCGTTTGTAACTAACGAGAAATGGATAGCCCAGCCTTCTGGTAAGAGTTGTAAGGCGTAGTTTACAGCCTTAACCATCACTTGCCATCTTACGAGTGTTTCTCCAGTTCCATGAAAACTAAGTTCAACATCGGTATCATTACGCTCATTAGCGTATGCATACAATTGTTGAATTGATTTCTCTATAAGTTCCCAGGGGAGATCACAGAAGTTTATTCCTGCATTCGCATAACAATAGATACACCTTAAATTACATGCTGAAGTTATAGAAAGCGTAACTTCCTTGCTATTGAATGGTCCATCTTTCGCAATACGTGGCATTTCAACTTCTTCGAAGAAACCTTCTGACATCAAATGTTGGTGGAAATCATTAGCTTCAGGTTTTCCAAAATTCAAATAGGCCAACACAACGCCGATTCCCTCTTCAGATACAGAAAAGAATTTTCCGAGAAGAGGGGCATACACAACACCAACCTCATCAGAATAGACAAAAAAGACATTTCGATGAATCTGTTTCCATTGTAGATTGCTCATCGGTTTTTCTCCTTATAATATTTTGTTTGAAAAGAGCGACACAACAGTTTATTTTAATACTTATCTTAGCAGAAGTAAACACTATGGGTTGCGTAGATTACATGTCTTAACGTTGGGGTGTATAATACTCATATGATTATAAAGAACCCAAAAGATGAATTAACCATTAGAGAAGCAGCAGAAATTTCTGTTGAAATTTTGTCAGAGATTGGAAAGAATATTAAAGAAGGGATTACTCCGCTTGAATTAGACAAATTAATGGGTGAACTATGTAAAGAATATGGTGTTAAACCCAATTTCCCTACGGTTGATGATTACAAGAATAATCTATGTATTTCTGTTAATGATGTAGCTGTACATGGTATTCCAAAAGATGTCCCTTTGAAAAAAGGAGACCTTGTTTCAATTGATACTGGCATTATATTCAAGAACTATTTTACTGATCATTGCTGGACTTGGAGTATTGGAATACCTACTAAGCAAAATACAAAGCTTTTAGAAGCTGGTAGAGCCGCAGTTGAGAATGCAATGGCCAAGGCTGTGGTTGGTAATCGTACTGGTGATTTGGGATATGTAATGGAGAAGACAGCTAAGGATAATGGATTCAATATTATAAAGATGTATGTAGGCCATGGTATTGGTAAGTCTATGCATGAATATCCAGATATACCTGCCTTCGGTAAGCCGGGTACTGGTGATCTTCTAGTAGATGGTATGGTTGTATGTATTGAATGCCAAGTAGTAGATGATACTGGTCATATATATACAGACAAGGATGGTTGGTCAGTTCATACTGAGCATGGTGGTAATAGCGTGATGTTTGAATATATGGTTATTATAAGAAAAGATAGACCTGAGATTCTAACTAATACTTCTGATTGGGGAGTTGTTGCATAATAACAGCTTTGATATTCATATTAAGTACTACATTCTCACTTCACCTCTTTACATATATGTTAGAATATATAAATAAGAAATATATACTAATTTGTAATCTCTAACACATATGACATACGACATAGCCATAGTAGGAAGTGGACCAGCTGCATACTCTGCAAGTATCTATGCAAGTAGATACAAACTTTCGAACATCATAATAGGTAAAATAATTGGAGGAACGATCTCCGAAGCACATAAAGTGTGTAACTATCCTGGATTACCAGATATATCGGGTATGGAATTAGGTATGAAGTTTGAAGCACAAGCTAAAGATCTTGGTGGTGAAGTTGCTTACGAAAGTGTAATTGATATTAAAAAGATTGATGGGATATTCCATATCTATTCAGATGGAAAGAAGGAATATGAAGCTAAGACAGTAATCCTAACAACAGGAACAGAACGAAACAAGCTTATGCTAGCAGATGAAGATAAATACTTGGGGAAAGGACTCTCATATTGTGCTACCTGTGATGCAATGTTCTACAAAGATAAAACGGTCGCTATTGTGGGTGGTAAGAATGCAGCAGTAATGTCAGCAACAATGCTTTCGGATATTGCTAAAAAGGTATATTTAATCTACAGAGGAACTGAATTACTTGGTGAACCTATGTGGGTTGATCAGTTATTGGCAAGAAAGAATGTAGAGATTATTCTTAAAACCCTCCCTATCGGTTTAGAAGGAGAAAATAGATTAGAGAGGATTAAGTTATCTCAACCATACAATGGAGAACAATATGTGAATGTAGATGGTGTATTCATTGAGATTGGATCGGAACCTAATGCTGCATTATCAAATATTCTTGGAATTGATGTCGATGAGAAGAAATATATAAAGGTTGATAGCACTCAAGCTACAAATATCGATGGTATATGGGCTGCAGGAGACTGCACAACAGCTTCAAATGGCTTTAGACAGGTGGTAACAGCTGTGGGAGAAGGTGGAATAGCTGCTAATGCAATATATAAGTATCTGTCGCAGAAAGCTAGATAGATTCTTGAGATTTTCTAAATTGATGCCAATCTTCTAAATAGTCTGAGCTTGACCAAATTTTTGGATCTCCAACATTGTATTCTATTTTTCCGCCGTAACCTTCAATTAATTGAGCCTCTGGCGTTGTATTACCTACTCTATCTCCTCCTTTTGTAAAAACATCGGGTCTTATGATGTCGATTGCTTCTATACAATTGTTTTCCGTTGGATGATTATATATTGTAACGTAATCAACTCCTACTAGATGATCTACAATGTATGCTCTATCCATTTCAGGCATAAATGATTTTCCCTTCTTTGTAATAGCTCTCTGATCACCATCTACTACTACAATTAAAACATCCCCAAATTTCTTTGACTCTGTAATACAGGATACATGCCCAGGGTGTATAGGATCGAAAAATCCAGAAGTACAAACAATCCTTTTGTCACTTATCTCAGCTTTAATCTTTTGGAAATCTTCTAGTTTGAATATCATGAAAATAATTTTTCAACTTAGTTATATATGTTATATGCTTATTCCATCATAGTCAAAATCTTATATATCTAATAACTAGTCCTGTAATATTTCCTTACCATATATTGTGTTGGATTATCAACGACTATACAATTATCATTCTATCGGTCTCTTGACCATACCACCTGTTGGGGGTAACTTGGAAGACATACACAACATGTTGATAAAAATATATGAGATGTCCCTTTTGTGCATGCGATACAACAAAAGTTGTAGATAAACGAGATAACCGAGAAGATAGTTCTACAAGACGAAGAAGACAATGCCTTCGTTGCGGTAAAAGGTTTACTACATACGAAAGAATAGAAAAAATGGATGTCTCTATCATGAAAAAAGATGGCTCTTTAGAAACTTTTGATATTAACAAGATTGTTAAAGGCATTAAGAAGGCAATCAATGAAAATATGATTAGCATAAGAGAGGTTGAGGACTTTGCTGAACAGGTTGAAAGGAATGTAATTAATAGCGAAGATCCTGTGACTTCAAAGGATATAGGGAAAATGATTCTTGATTGGTTAAAAACCAAGGATCAGCTTTCATATATACGTTTTGCTTCGGTATATAAAGAGTTTAAGGATCTTGATGATATTAAAGAAGAGATAAATAAGTTAGAAAAGTTTTAAATTTTTACTACCACTTTAATGGCTGCCCTAAAAAAACAGAACCCCCTATTCCAGGTCAAGAAACGAGATGGAAGAATTGTTAAGTTTGAGAGAGAACGAATATCTACAGGTATATTCAAGGCAGCGGAGAGTGTTGGTGGAAATGATAGAAGGAGAGCTGAAGAAACCACTGATGAAGTTATTAAACAATTAATAACCAAATATTCAAAAAGAAAGTTTGTTAAAACAGAGGAAATCGCAGACGTTGTAAAGCAAGTGCTCATTGATATGGGACATGGTAAGACTTCAATTGCCTTTGGATTGTTTGTAGACCTTAAGAATCAGGTAATGAATATTAAGTCTTTGATTGATGCAGATACATTGGTTAGAGGATATATTGATATTGAGGATTGGCAGGTTAGTGAGAACAGTAATATGACATACTCCTGGCAGGGTTTGAACAACTATATTTCTTCTACTGTCCAAGCTAATTACTGGTTACATAGTATATATCCAAAGGAGATTTCGAATGCGAATATAGATAAAGATATACATATTCATGATCTTGGTATGTTGGCAGTATATTGCTGTGGCTGGAGTTTAGAGGATCTACTCCTTAAAGGCTTTACAGGTGTCTCTGGAAAGATCTCTTCTGCCCCTGCCAAGCATCTTGGAGCCGCATTGGGCCAATGTGTTAACTTCTTCTATACCCTCCAGCATGAGGCTGCTGGAGCCCAGGCATTCTCAAGCTTTGATACATATCTTGCACCATTCATCAGATATGACAAATTGACATACAAAGAAGTAAAACAGAAGATGCAAGAATTCCTGTACAACATGAATGTACCTACCAGAGTTGGATGTCAGACTCCTTTTACCAACATAACTATGGATTTAATCCCTTCTGGGCAGTTAGCTGAACAAGGTGTCATTATCGGAGGTAAAGTACAGAAGGAAAAATATAAGGACTTCCAACCTGAAATGGCAATGTTGAACAAGGCCTTCTGTGAAGTAATGATGGAAGGTGACTCACAAGGCAGGCTCTTCTCCTTCCCTATACCTACCTACAATATTACTAAGAATTTTGATTGGGACAACACAGATTACAAACCAGTATGGGAGATGACAGCTAAGTATGGTATTCCATATTTCTCAAACTTTGTTAACTCTGATATGAATCCGGATGATGCGAGGAGTATGTGCTGCAGATTGAGGCTAGATAACCGAGAGCTTAGAAAGCGAGGAGGTGGTCTCTTTGGCGCAAATCCATTGACTGGAAGTCTTGGTGTTGTGACAATTAATCTTCCTAAGATTGGTTACTTGAGCAAAACTAAGAAAGAGTATTTTAAGAGATTAGACAAGATGATGGATCTCTCTAAGAAAAGTTTACTCATTAAGAGAGCCTTTATTGAGAAATATACACAAAAGGGTCTCTACCCATATTCTAAATTCTACCTTGGTGATGTTAAGAAGCGATTTGGGGAGTATTACAAGAATCATTTCAATACCATAGGTATTCTAGGCTTGAATGAATCGTTGATGAACTTCTTTAGTGATAAAGATAAGGGTATTACATCAGAAGAAGGGAGAGCTTTTGGTCTAGAGATTATGGATCATATGCGTGAGGTATTAATGAACTATCAAACCGAAACAAATCAGCTATTCAATCTGGAGGCTTCTCCTGGTGAAGGAGCCACATACAAATTTGCCAAAGCAGATAAGAAGAAGTTCCCTGACATTATTACAGCTGCTGATCTAGTTGAGAAACCTGGTACGGTTCCCTACTATACTAACAGCTCTCAATTGCCCGTTAATTACACAGATGATATTTTTGAGGCATTGGATGATCAAGATGAATTCCAATGTAAATATACTGGTGGAACGGTATTGCATCTGTATGTAGGTGAAAAGATTTCCTCAACGACTAGTGTTAAGAATTTAGTTAAAAAGGTTTCTGAGAATTATCGATTACCTTACTTCTCTTTGACACCAACCTTCAGTATATGCCCTAAGCATGGGTATATTGCTGGAGAACATAGGTATTGTCCTAAGTGCGATATTGAGGTGGGATACAGAGATGGTATGGAGTTTGATGAGATTGTTTAGTATATATAATTTTTTACTGTCCAAAGTTATGAAAAAAGTTACAAGACAAAAGTGTGAGGTATATTCCAGAGTTGTGGGATATATCAGACCTGTAAACCAGTGGAATATTGGTAAACAGGCAGAATGGAGTGATAGAAAATTCTTTAAAATGGGTTGTACTACATGCTAAGGATTGCTGGCTTAGAAAAGTTATCTTTAATTGACTATCCTGGCAAGCTGTCTGCTATTGTATTCACACATGGATGTAATTTAAGGTGCGAATATTGCCATAACCCAGAATTGGTGATTACTCCTATTGCACCTGAGGATATCTTTGATCCTGAGAAAGTTTTAAAATTTCTTAAATCTCGCAAAGGTAAATTGGATGCTGTGGTTATAACTGGAGGAGAGCCACTGCTCTATGATGACCTAGAACCCTTCTTAAAATCTATAAAGGAGCTAGGATACCTTGTGAAGTTGGATACTAACGGATTGCTTCCTAGTAAGCTTAAGAAATTAATCACACATGGGGTGATTGATTATATTTCTATGGATATTAAATACCCTGAGGGTGACTACCTTACCTTCACTGGGGAAAATGCCTTAAAGCACGTAAAAGAATCTATAGATATTATTATGACTTCTGGTTTAGATTACGAATTTAGGACCACATATGTAAAGGGCATGCATACTACAGAATCATCAAAGGCAATTGGGGAAATGATTAAGGGCGCAAAACAATATTATGTTCAAAACTTCAGAGCAGGAAAAACCATAAACCCTACCCTCTCGGAACAAAATTCTTTTACTGAGCGAGAGCTTAAAACTCTTAAAAAGAATATTAAGCCCTATGTTTTAAATGCTGAGATTAGATAGTTGGCTTCTCTAATACTTTGATTACCTTACCGTTAATTAAACCACTCCAATCTCTATTAACAAATATCGGTTGGTGTATTGGGTTGTTGGAATTAGGGTACAAAGTAACCATATCCTTTCCTCTCTTAATCTTCTTAACTGTCGCTGAGTTTTCAATGATAGCAACTACAACATCTCCATCCTCAACAGCACTATCCTTATCTACAATCAAATAGTTCCCATCAGAGATTTTAGTGCCATCAATAATTTCTTCGTTCATTGAGTCACCCTTTACTATTACGGAGAATAATCCCTTCTTTACTTTACCCAATATCTTCCCCTGGACCTTTAACATACCTAGATTCTCTTCAATGGCATTTACAAGTGGAGTCCCTGCATTCACATAACCTAGTATAGGTATACCCACCATATATTCAAAAGCCATAGACTCTTCATCTTCATCAACAAGGCGTATACCTCTTGGTTCATTGGTTCTAATAATATAGCCCTTTCTCTCTAATGCCATAAGGTGAACGACAACAC
>JAHISI010000089.1 GCA_018818345.1 Patescibacteria group bacterium
AACTTCTTTGATAATTCGGTATACCTACCTAATTCGCTATCTTTAAGATACTGAATCAATCTTCTTCTCTTACCAACCATTTGAAGTAATCCTCTTCTAGAGTGATTATCTTTTTTATGGTCTTTTAGATGCTCACTTAATTTCTCTATTTGCATAGTTAACAAGGCAATTTGTACTTCAGGGGAACCAGTATCACCTTCGTGAATGGCATACTTATCTACTGCTATTTGTTTTTCTTCTAGTGTTAGTGACATATCTATTTTAAGATTATCATTATGTATTCTTAATTACAAGCGACGTCCAAAAAAAGGACAGAGAATATTGTATAATTTTATAGGCTATCTGTCAAGCTACAACTGGATTATTTAACTATCTTGAAACAATATATCTCATCTCCCTCTTGAATATCAATATCTGTATCCAATTGTATACCACAATCAAAACCGGTTTTAGCTTCTGTAACAGTATCTTTGTTGATTCTAAGTGATTTGATTTTCCCACTTCCAAGTATCTCATCTTTCCTTACTACATCACATCTACAGTCTCTTTTCATCATTCCACTCTCTACTCTACTGCCAAATACCTTAGTACCGTTTGATAGTACAAAGACGGTTTTAACAACAGCTTTTCCAATCTCTTCTTCAACGTCTTTTGGGAGAGACATAAGGGAGACAACATCGTTAACCTCCTCTAATAGTTTGTAGATTATGTCATATGTTCTTACCAACACCTTATTATTCTTAGCATATTCATTAACACCATTCTCCATACCGACTTCAAAACCCAATACAATTGCTCTAGAAAGACTACCCATCTCTACATCCCGAAGAGTAATATTTCCAACTCCAGACTTTATAATCTTTGCTGTATACCCATCTTCTTCAATTTTACTTAACGAATTTTTCAATGCTTCAAGAGATCCTTCTGAGGAGCTCTTAACAATTACATTAAAGAATTTGTCATTTGTAACTTCTTGGTCACCAAAGAAATCTTCCAAAGCCTCTTCCTCAGTTATTGCTTCTGTTGAAACTACTTTGTACAAAGATTTAAGGAACTTCTCATCATTCTTTTCGAGTACAAATACCTCAGTACCCAACTCCAATGAATTTGAGACTCCCAATATCTTTCCTCCACAACCACCACTTAATAAACAGAGATCGGAATTGTCTTCTGCAATTACCCCTTTTACCTTCTCAATGAAATATTCATCTCCAATTCTGTATCCGAATAGGTCTCCTTCACAAATATGTCCACTAATTAATGCCAAAGAGGAAACGTTTCCCTTTGATTGATCTTTAATTGATTCTAGTACAAATGCCTTTCCTATGACTCCCTTTGGTAATTCTTCTCTCTCTTGTAATCCTTCTACTTCTGCAACGAGAAGTATTAAATCTAAAAGTTCAGGAATACCTTTTCCTGTTTTTCCAGATACTTCTATTACAGGAATTGATCCACCCAATCCTTCTACCTGCATCCCGTTACTGACTAGTTCTCTCTTTATCTTTGCAATATCTACATCTGGTAAATCACACTTATTAATGACAACGATTGGTTTGGCTGTGGATCTATTTATAATCTCAATCGATTCTTTAGTCTGTGGTTGTACGCCATCATCTGCAGCAACAATGAGTAAAACAATATCTGCAATACTTCCACCTCTAGATCTCATCAAATCAAAAGCTTCATGACCTGGAGTATCTATGAATGTAATCTTTTTTTCATCTTTAACACATACTGTAAATACAGAAACTTTTTGAGTAATACCACCAACCTCACAACCTTGAACATCACTCTTTCGAATGTTATCCAATATTGTTGTCTTACCATGATCGACATGACCTAAGATCGTCACGATTGGAACTCTTACACTTTCTTGATTTGTATTCGGACTTTTCTTAGACATATTTAATTCCTTAAATTATTACTCTTCTTTTGCAGCTTCCTCAACAACAGGTGTTTCTTCTACTACGGTTTCTGTTTCCTCTGGTTTTACCTCTTCAGCAACTACTTCTTCTACAACAGGAGTCTCTTTTTCATCCTTCTTTGCAGTTTTCTTAGTTGATTTCTTCTTTGGTTCTTCAACAACCTCTTCAACGACAACCTCAGCTTCTACTTCCTCTTCTTTTCTTACTCCATTACCAACAATATCAATCTTAAATCCTGTTAATTTCCATGCCAATCTTACATTCTGTCCTTCTCTACCGATAGCCAATGATAGCTGATCTTCATCAACAGTTACAGTTGCTGTCTCTTCGCTAATACTTACTCCATCAATCTTTGCAGGACTCAATGCGTTAGCAACAAACTTTCTTGGTTCCTCATCCCATTCGATGATATCAATCTTCTCTTCACCAATCTCATTCATTACGTTTGCAATACGAATACCTCTCTGACCTACGCATGATCCAATTGGATCTACACCATCTTGATGAGATACCACTGCAATCTTACTTCTAGAACCAGCTTCTCTTGCAACAGCCTTTATTTCAACAACTCCTGATGCAATCTCTGGAACTTCCATTTTGAAAAGTTCGATTAGGAACTTTGGATCTGCTCTAGAAACAATTACATTTGAATCATCAATGGATTTTAGCAATACCTTGTATCTTTCACCCAATCTGTAGAATTCATTAGATATCTGCTCTTCCTGTGGCATTACTGCGGTTGCTTTTCCAATTTCGAAAATTACTTCACCCTTTTGCATTCTCTGCATCAAAGCACTGAATACTTCTCCTACCTTATCACTATATTCACTTAATACGGCATCCTTCTCAGATTCTCTCATCTTTTGTAATATGACCTGTTTTGCAGTCTGTGCTGCAATTCTTCCGAATTCTTCAGCTGGCATTTCCAATTGAATGGAGTCTCCTGCTTCAACATTTGGAGAGATCATCTCTGCATCAGCTACTGATATTTGCATATTGTCATCTGTAACCTTCTTCACAACTTCTTTTGTAGCTATGAGTTTAAACTCACCTGTCTCTCTATCTAGTTCTACTGTTAGGTTACTTCCCATTGATTCCTCCTCGTCTTGAGTGAGATTAAGATCGATGAATTTTTCTTTTTTGTATGCTACCAATATTGCAGATTCTAAGGCTGTAAAGATTTCTTCTTTCTCAATACCTCTTTCTGAAGATATTTGGTTGATTGCAGAAATGAATTCTGATGTCATTGCCATGGTTTATATATTTAAT
>JAHISI010000090.1 GCA_018818345.1 Patescibacteria group bacterium
CAGATACAATACCTACCCATATAAAGGATAGTATGTTTGCGATTGCAACCATTCTGTAGCATCCAATCCGCTTTTGAACATAAAGAACAATGACTGAGATAACAACCAACACACCTGGAACAATCCAGGATATGTTAAGTGTTTCTGTTGCCAAAAGAATTCTTTCCATAACATCTCCTCCTGTAAAAGATCGTACGAATTTATACCTCACCTCGTGAAGTAATTAGCTGATTATACTACTACGAAAGGAAATATTACACTGTATACACCCACCCTGCTTCCCACTTCCCTATCTTTCTCCAATCGTTTTTAAATGCTTCTTCCCATGTCATATTCTTTAGTAATACATCTAATGCTAATTGTGGTGCTTTATGTGCAACTATAGCTATATGTTTACCATCATATTTACTTTTAATATCGTTTAAGAATAACCCTATTCTTTCCTTTACATCTTCATATGATTCTACGATTTCAGCAATATTTTAATAGTGCCATTATCAGGATCTTCGATAAGTAAGATTATTTTCCTAAACGGAGAAACAATGGTATTCGCATTTTCTTGCTTATGTAAATAATCCAGAATTTGTTTTCTTTGTACTTCGAGACCTGCTATCAAATCACCCTCATCATATATTAACAAATCAATCGGCATCGAATTATCATACTGCTGAACACACTTTCTATTTTTCTCAGCAACTACATTTTTTAAAGCATTTATTCGCTCAATCGATTGAGGTAATTCTCTTAAAACACCTGTATCTGGAGAAGAAATTTCGTTTCCATTATCATCAACTTTTACTATTTCACCAACTGTCAAGATTCCGATATCTTGTTTATGTACAAATTCTGAATTGATAAGCTGTTCCGTATAATTAGGGATATTGTTAAATCTACCGCTAGTTGGCGTATCAAAATACCTTGTTATTTCAACTCCGAAGGGATTGTTATTCTCGTCTGCCAATATAAAATCTGGAGCTTCGTTTTCCTTAACAATTTTGTATTTAATTTCGGAGTAAAATTTTCTCAGTATGATGAGTTCCTCATCCTTTTTCTTGTTCATATAAATTACCAATAAATATCTGGCGGAGAGGAAGGGATTCGAACCCCCGATATGGTTACCCATATAACGGTTTTCAAGACCGTCTCATTCGACCACTCTGACACCTCTCCATATATATGAACATAGGGATTATACCAAAAAAAACCTATTAAATCTTGTACCCACCCTCAAAAATACCCTTAATAACAGATTCTAAGTTAGGTTCACTAATATCCAAATCCACAACCTCAAACAAATTCAACAACTCCTTAGACACATCACTAACCCTCTCCCTACTCACCTCTAAAGTACCCTCATTACCACTACACACAGTTAACTTACCCAAAGCTTTAAAATCATCAGGACTAATATTCTCCTTTAAAACAAAATGAATATGTTTTTCCTTAACAAAACCATTAATCAATTCAGAAATCTTACCATCATACAAAACCACACCATGATCAATAACTATAACCCTTTTACAAAGATTAGAAACATCCTCCATATTATGACTTGTCAGTAGTACCGTAGCCTTGTACCTCTGGTTATACACCTTAACAAACTCCCTCAAGTTATGCTGAGAAACCACATCAAGCCCAATAGTAGGCTCATCAAGAAAAACTAACTCAGGAGTATGCAACAACGCCGCAACAATCTCACACCTCATACGCTCACCCAATGAAAGATTCCTAGTAGGCTTCAATATGACTTCTTGGATATCTAAAATCTCAACCATCTCGTTGACCACCTCATTGTATTCCTTGTCCGGAATACCATATATCTCCTTGTTAAGTTTGAACGTCTCTATTGGAGCTAACTCCCACCACAACTGACTCTTCTGACCCATCACAAGTGCAATCTTCTGTAGAAATTCCTTCTTACGCTTCATAGGTTCAAACCCCAGCACCTCAACCTCACCACTAGTAGGAACCAACAAACCCGAAAGACACTTCAAAGTAGTAGTCTTACCTGCCCCATTAGGACCAATGAAACCAACTACCTCTTCACCATATATATCAAAAGAAATATCCTTAACCGCTTCAACCTCCCTCTTCTCAGTACTAAACAAACCCCTACTAACCTTAGTATGATATATCTTCTTTAAATTTTTAATATGTACAACGGTCTCTTTCATATATTGATTGACTAATACTTTCCTTTTACAATATCATTAATGATGAAAACTGCCAATATATTCAAAACAATCCTGGTAGCTGGGATATCCATATCACTAGCACAAGCCGTATTTGCTACAGATTTAGATTCTACAAGCTACAAAATTGTAGGAGCCACGACATCTGCAGGAGGAGGACTCTTAGACTCAGCATCAGGTAGCTACAGCCTCATGAACTCTGTAGGAAACATAGCCGCAGACCCTAGAAGCTACTCTACTAACTACAGACTACAACAAGACCCATCCGTAAACTTCATAGCTGCCCAACCAGGTATCCAATGCTTTGAAACAACTACCGATGGAGCCACTAACTGCTTAACAGGTCCTACAGAATTAAGTGGAGGTATGGTTGCAATCTGTGGCGCAGGCGGATGCTACAACAAAGCACGATTTGAGATTGTAACAAACAGCAATCCCTCAGACACCCTGTATACCATCGCTATCTCAACTGACAATTTTGTAAATGATATTCAATATATCGATGGTGCAACATTCAGACCAGAAGCCGTTGGAAACCATGACATAAATGATTTCAGAACCCAAACCTACTGGGAAACAGAAGTCTTCAATATCCAAGGATTACAAGCAACTACCCTCTACTATATTAGAATCTCTGCCTTACAAGGAGACTTCACACAATCGGACTACAGCATAGCCTCAAGTACAACTACAGCAGCAGGATCCATATCTTTTGATATTGATATTGCAGATTCCACAGGCATAACCGCAGATACAGATGCACCATACACCATAGCTTTCTCTGGAACTGACGACCTCATGGCAGGAGCTGCAGCTACAACTGCCCCTAACCTAGTATGGCTAGATATTAACAGTAACTCCACAGGAGGAGTAGCCATAATTCAGTTTGGTAAAAATGGAGGACTCTACAGTCCCACCACTTCACAAACCATAGCTTCAGCTACGGCAGATTTAGATTCTGTGTCTGAAGGATTTGGATTACAAAGCTACTATATTGATAATGACACCTCTGCATTCCTTGGAGATCTCACCGCTATGACAAATTATGCAGGAAGTATAAACAGCGTAGGAGCAGTATCTACCACAGCAAACAAAATATATGATGGAGATGGTCCAATCCAGAATGGAAGAGTTGGAATCAATCTAATTGCAAAAGCGAATACCAGTAAAACACCTGCAACCGACTACTCTGAAGAAATATATTTTGTTTTAGTACCTAGGTATTAGGTAAAAAAACACCCTGCTCCAGTATTTCTAGAGGGTATAATTAATGGTTTATAATTATTTGACAAAGACATCATTTTTATATTAAATTGTATTTGTATTAAAGGTACTCAATTATATTTCTGCCCTAAAAATATGAAAAAGTCAGGCTTGATAACTAGTGGTATCTCCATTGTCATTTTAACTGTGTTCTTCGTAATAATTGCACCTGCTTTCATATCCAAAGCCAATGCCTTAGCTGCAACCTACTTCTACTTAAGTAGAATTCAAGCAAATATTAATGGTTCTTCAGCTACTGTTGAATATGTCTTAGCGGTAGATACATCACAAACAATACCTACTGGAGGAACAGTTACAATTACATTTCCCGACAATGACGATGCTAACTGGTGTAGAACCGCAGGAGCTTTAACTGTTGCCGGCGTTGCATCATCCATAGTCGATCTTTCCGCAACAAACTGGGCAATCGATGCAGTATTACCAACTACAGGCACATTAGCAGCATCATGTACACAGGGATCAGGAGCATCTTCCGTAGATACAATCACAATTTCAAATGTCGATACATTAACAGCGGGAACTACATATGGCGTAAAACTAACTAATGGGTCAGCCGCAGGAGTACTTGGAACAGATGATACTGCAGGAGAACATGAAATATCTGTTGAAACAAGAAATGGTACCACTATTGATTCTGGTACATTCAAAGTTTACTTAGTATCAAATGATACTGTAGTAGTATCAGCAACTGTTTCATCAGTACCATCAGTAAGCTGTACAATTAGTACAAACTCTGTTAACTTAGGCTCACTCTACCCTGGAGGATCATATTCAACAGTAACCCATGAGATATCTACAAGCACATCAACTACAACTAGTGGCTATTACTGGGCCGCATATGGTGCTGGAGACGGATCAACAGATGCAGGTCTTTACAAAGTTCCTGCAAGTCCATACCTCTTGGCATCTACAGGAAGTACAACAATTGACCTTACAGGTGTAAATGCTGAAGGCTTTGGTATGACTGTCTCTGACCCTGATGGTGCAGGTACTGCAGCAATTCCAGCAGACTTTGGAACTGGTAGTGCAGGAACATTTGGAGCATTAGACAGAACAGCTGCAGGCGCACAATTGATTTTGTATCAAAACGGTTCACAGTCATCATCGGAAAGTGCTACAATAACATATGGTGCTAGAGCAGGATCATCTGCAATTGCAGGTAGCTACTCTGAAAGTGTCACCTTTGTTTGCGGTGGTTACTACTAAACGTTATGAAAAATACACACACTCAGATTTTTAAAGGAATATTTGTTCTGCTAGCCTTTTTTTCATTCACTTTTCTTTTCGCAAATAATGTCCATGCAGACAGCATATCTATTGGTACCGCCCCTACTTCGGAGAAACTAAAACTAGCCCCTGGTCAAAAATACAATGGAGAACTAGTAGTTTGGAATCTTACTCCCAAAGCCATCAATTACAACATCATTGTCCGAGGATTTAGACAAATTGAGAACCAACCCGGTACTGCAATTCTTCTAACAGAAAATGAAGAAGCCAAATCCCTGTATACTGCTACCACATGGATGAAGGTTAGTATAGATAGTATAGAGCTAATCCCAAACAAAAATGAAAAGATATATTACAAAA
>JAHISI010000091.1 GCA_018818345.1 Patescibacteria group bacterium
AAGAAATAACGGTTATTAAACTAAAAAAAGGACTTGCGAACTTCGACCTTAAGGAATTATGGGATTACAGAGAGCTCTTTGGAGTTCTTTCTTTTAGAGAATTTCAAGTAAGATACAAACAAACTATTATTGGTGTACTTTGGGCCATTATCCGACCACTTTTAACAATGGTTGTGTTTACTTTCCTGTTTAGTAATGTTGCAAAGATAGATACTGGGGATGTTCCATATCCTATCTTTTCTTATGCAGGCTTAGTGCTTTGGACATACTTTTCTACCGCAGTTGGCCAATCTAGTAATAGTATGATTGGAAATTCGAAGCTCATAACCAAAGTCTACTTTCCAAGAGTTATAATCCCTGCTTCATCGACAATTGTTGGCCTAATAGATTATGCCATTTCCTTTATAGTGGTTTTTGGATTAATGATGTACTATCACTATCCTTTAACACTTTCTATGCTTTTAATCCCCGTAATCCTATTTGTTACTTGGTTGCTTAGTGTAGGTGTTGGACTATGGTTCTCTGCCTTGAATGTAAAATATCGAGATGTGCAATATGCTCTTCCGTTTATTACTCAAACATTAATGTACATTACCCCTGTTATATATCCTGTATCATTAGCAGGCCAATACCAATGGTTACTGGCCTTGAATCCCTTAAGTGGTTTGGTTGAAGCACATAGGGCAGCTATTTTAGGGAATGTAGCTGTTGATTGGAGTACATTTGGAATATCAATAGCCATAACCTTGGTTGTTTTCATTTCGGGGTATTTGTATTTTAAAAAGGTTGAGAAATATTTTGCAGACATAATATAACTATGAAATATGCAGTAGAAGTAAAAAATTTAGGAAAGAAATATACTCTTGGACAGAAAGAACGCTATCTTACTTTAAGAGATATGGTTGTTAAAGCAGCAAAAGTCCCGGCAAATCTTTTAAAGGGTAAAAAGTTTAGTAAAAAAGGAGAATTTTGGGCTTTAAAAGAGGTGAATTTCAATGTAGAAGAGGGAGATGCTATTGGCATTATTGGTAGAAATGGTGCTGGGAAAAGCACTTTGCTTAAGATACTGTCTAGAATTACGGAACCTACGGAAGGTGAAGTTAGATTGAATGGTAGAGTATCTTCTTTGTTAGAAGTTGGAACTGGGTTTCATCCAGAACTAACAGGCAGAGAAAATATATACCTAAATGGTGCAATTTTGGGTATGCGAAAGAGAGAAATCGAGGCCAAGTTTAATGAGATTGTTGAGTTCTCAGGAGTTGAAAAATTTTTAGATACTCCTGTAAAAAAGTATTCTTCAGGTATGCAGGTGAGATTGGCGTTTTCAGTAGCAGCGCATCTTGAACCAGATATCTTAGTTATTGATGAGGTCTTAGCAGTGGGAGATGCTGAATTCCAGAAAAAATGTCTTGGGAAAATGGATGAAGTTACGAAGACGGCAGGGAGGACAATATTGTTTGTAAGCCATGATATGGGAGCAATACAAAGATTGTGTAAGAAGACCATTATGCTTGAGGATGGAAAGATTGCCATGATCGGAGAAACTGCAAAAGTGGTGGATTATTACATAAGCAGAATAAATCAAGAAGCAGAATATAGGTATGAGCCATCTTTGTATGATGATATATCTATCCTAAAAGTAACAATTTTTGATAATAAGAAGGAAAAGACGAGTATTGTTGATTATGACAAGCCTTTTTCTATAGAGGTGGAATATCAAGTGAATAAAGAAGTCTCTGGAATGCAAATGGCATTAATATGCGATAGTGCCTTTGGAGGAAGATTATTCTCTACGGCAAGTTCTGAGAATGAACTATATCTGGAAGATAAGAAAGGGATATATAAAATTAGATATGATTTCCCACAACCTTCCAATATTTATATAAATCCTGGATTGTATTGGATAAGATTTAGTATTGGAGTTCCAACAAGTAAACCAATGAGTAGTGTAAGTGATATCGCCTTGACAGTTAAAAGCTCTGAAGAGAATCCAAGATATATACATTCTAGTAAAAATATAAATTGTAATATTATTGATGGTAAATGGGTAAAATAGTTTTAAATAAAATCCAAGAAAAAACCAAAGAAAATTTCGTCAAGAAATTGGCATCAGGAGAATACAAGACAAAGGAACATAAATGCCTTTGTGGAGAAAACAAATCTTTGAAAATTGGGAATCTTGATAGGTATGGATTACCTTTGAATACGGTTATGTGTTTAAACTGTGGGCTTGTCAGATCCGATCCATATTATGATGATAAGACACTGAAATCGTTTTATGAGATCGAATATCGAAGTTTATATACAGGAGCGCAAAGTGCAAACGAGAGCTTTTTTGAAGATCAGATTGCGCTAGGAAAAAGAATAATTGAGTATTTGGAACGAGAGTTAGATTTGTCTCTTGACGGAAAGAAGGTTTTCGAAGTTGGCTGTGGTGCTGGAGGAATTTTGAAGGCATTCAAATTAGAAAATTGTGATGTGTATGGCTGTGACTATGGGGAGGAATATCTTAAAAGAGGTCGCCAAGAAGGAATTAAACTTGTGGAGGGTGATAGTACTAACTTAAAACAATTTGGCAAAGCAGATCTAATAATATTGAATCATGTTTTGGAGCATTTTTTAAATTCAGAAGAAGAATTATCTCTTATCGGTTCTCTTTTAGCGAAAGACGGATTGCTCTATGTCTCTGTCCCTGGATTGTTAAGCCATAGGAAATCATATGGAAGCCTAAAATGGTATTTGCAAAATGCCCATGTATATAGTTTTTATTTATCATCTTTGGAATATTTGATGAATAAAGTGGGTTTTAGAAAAGTATGTGGAAACGAAAAGATAAGATCCGTATTTGTGAAGGATAATAATGTACAACCGACTCGGACCTCATTTGTAAAGAAAATCTTAATATTTATATTTTTGAAATTATCATATCTTTTATGAACTCGATTATAAAAGTGATTAAGAATATACCGTTTTTAAAAACCATTGTTTCTCCAGTTTCATCCTCAATACACTACCTCAAGGTTAAAAATATCTTGAATGAAAATAAAAAATACAAGGACCAATACAAGGGCAAACGATGCTTCATAATAGGAAATGGTCCTTCTCTTAATAAACATGATTTAAATCTTTTGAAAGGGGAATATCTTTTTTCAGTAAATAGTATGACCATAACAAAGGAGTTTGATATGCTTCAACCAAATTTCCATGTAATGGTAGATTCAACAAGGTTTGATGAAAAAAATGTAATTTTTCACCAAAACATGAAAGACCTCGCCTCAAAAGTCAATCCTCCAATATGTATATTCCCAATTCGTTTCAAAAACTATTTTGAGAAATATGGTTTTGATAAAAAACTTGAAATAATATATGTGTATCCCAAAACTAAAACAAAAAAGATTAAAGAAATAGATTTCACAAAGAGAGTCCCTCCATATCAGAATGTAGTAAACATTGCATTATATACTGCTATATATCTTGGCTTCACAGACATATATCTAATAGGATGTGATATGACGGGAGTTGTAGTGATATATGATGAAAATGACGAAGTGGATTACGGGGGACATTTCTATGAAGAAAAAAATAAAAAGGAAGTAAAATATATGAAAGAGCTACATAAAGAAAGATCAAATGAATTTATGCTAAAAGCATACGGTTTTGTATTTGAACTTTTTAGATTAACACAAGATTATGCTTTGAAACATAATGTAAGAATATATAATGCAACTAAAGGTGGGTCATTAGATGTATTCCCAAGAATAAAATATGAAGAACTATTCAATGAAAAAAATAAATAATTTGATTTCTAAAGTTAAATATCTTTTGAAAAAGAATATCTGGTTATCTCTTTCAGTAAAGCTTAACGAAAATACCAAGCTAGAGGGGTATAACAAAATTTTCAAAGGTGCAAATATTGAAAATTCAAAAATAGGATTTGGAACTTACATAGGTATCAATTCGTTTCTTCCTAAATCTGATCTTGGGAGATTCTGTACCATTGGACCCGAAGTAAAGCTAGTAAGCGGAAAGCATCCAGCGCATGATTTTGTTTCAATACATCCAGCTTTTTACTCTACGAGAAAACAAGCCGGATTTACCTTCGTCAAAGAAAATAAATTTGAAGAACTTTCAAAAGAAAAGTATTCGATCAACATAGGAAATGATGTGTGGATTGGAGCTCATGTACTAATTATGGAAGGAGTCACGATAGGTGATGGTGCAATCATTGGTTCAGGGGCTATCGTTTCGAAAAATATAGAGCCATACAGTATAAATGTCGGCAACCCGATAAAGGAAATAGGTAAGAGATTCGAAGAAGGGGAGATTAAAAAATTATTAGAACTCAAATGGTGGAATAAAGATTTAAAATGGATTATGGAAAACGCCGATAAGTTTGATAATTTAACAAACATATTAAAATAATATGACAAAAGATAAATACGTTGCGTTTATACCTGTTCGTGGCGGAAGTAAGTCTATTCCTTTGAAAAACATAAAAAAAATAGCTGGACAGCCATTGGTATACTGGACAATTGATGCGGCTGTAAATACAAAAAAGATAGATAAAGTATATATCTCTACCGACAGTGAAGATATTAGAAAAATTGTAGGCAAATACTCAAAGAAAAATAAGGGTAAGCTTCAAGTAATTTCTAGAAGTGAAGAAACCGCGACAGATACCGCATCAACTGAAAGTGCAATGCTGGAATTTGCAGATAATTACGAATTTGAGAATATAATCCTCATACAAGCAACCAGCCCACTATTAACAACTCAAGATTTGGAGGAAGGAATAAAAAAACATGAGAGTCAGAATTTCGATAGTATTCTTTCGGTAGTTTTACAAAAAAGATTTCTTTGGAAACCAAGCAAAAATGGATCAACTACTCCAACGAATTACGATTACATGAACAGGCCAAGAAGACAGAACTTTGAAGGATTCTTAGTTGAAAATGGAGCCTTCTATATTAACTCAAAGAAGAACCTTTTAAAGACTAAGAATAGATTATTTGGGAAGATCGGTTACCAAGAAATGGACGAGAACTCATATTGTGAAATTGACGAACCTTGTGATTGGGTAATAGTTGAGAAGCTAATAAGGGAAAAATATAAGATGAACAAGAAGTAATCTATGCTAAAATATCCCTTAATTTCAACAATAATCCCAACATACAATGGATCAAAGAATATCCAAAGAGCCATAAACAGTGTTCTTAACCAAACATATCCCAATATTGAAGTAATAGTTGTAGATGATGCCTCCAAGGATAATACTGTAGAAGTAGTAGAACAAATCAAAGATTCTAGAGTAAAAATACTAAAACATGAAGAAAACAAAAATGGAGCAGCAGCTAGAAATACAGGAATAAAAGCATCAAGAGGAGAATATATAGCCTTTCTTGATGATGATGATGAATGGCTACCTGAGAAGCTAACAAGGCAGATGGAATATCTCAACACGAAAGATCCAATGGAATGGAAAGCCGCGTTAACAGGTAGAAGTACAATTATAAACGGAAAGAAAAAGAATGGACTTTTTGATAGAGAAGGAGATCTTCGGATCACCATATACATGATGCAAAGGCCATTAGGAATGGGATCTTCCCTCTTAATATCTAGAGATGCAGTAGATGAGATAGGATTTTTTAACGAGAAATACTATCGTAACCAAGACGTCGAGTATGTCTTAAGGTATTTAAGAAAATACAAACTAGCAGTATTGCCTGATCACCTAGTATTAGGATTTGGAGCTTCAGGCATACCAAGTGGGGATAAGTTAGTAGGAGTTAAAAATATTTTACTAACAGACTTTGAAGAAGATATAGATGGATTTGGTACAAAACAGGCGAAACAAATCTATGCAAGACATTGGTTACAAGTATCTAAACATTACGCACTTGATGGGAATATAAAACAAACATTCCACTATCTTTTTAAATCGCTTTCATACACAATTCTTTTCTCAGACAAACTAAAAATTGTTCCCCTTGCTAACTACCCTGCAATTCTCTTTTATCTTTTGAAAGCAGTTATAACAGGAAATAAACCACATGACAGATTTACAATCGAGAAAAAGAAGAATATATTGATATTTGCCGGATGTACAGACAAAAAACTCATATCCAAACTTTCTCCATTGTTAGATGCAGAAAACGTTGGAGAAGTATTCCTTGTTCGAAACACCAAAGCAAGTTACTCACATCCGAAACTGCATCAATATCCAGTTATGGGGCTATTTAAAAATATTGTACCCTTGAGAGAGCTAAACAGAGTATTGAATGGAATTAGAATTCTTCTTACTAAGCGAATTGATTTAATTCTTGGAGTTCATTTTGTAATGCATTGTATATACGCATACTATTTGTCCAAAATATTCAAAAAGAGATATGCATTTCTACTCATAGAAAGTCCTGAGAAATATACAAAGAGAGATTTTTTATTGAAAACACTCCAAGGGGCTTCGTTTGTAGGGATTAGAGGAACGAATTCCCAAAAATATCTAGTAAATCTTGGGATTTCAGAAGAGAAATTCTTCATAGCACAAAATGAATTTGATTTGCCGAAGAGGAATATTTCAAAAGAAAAGAAAACATATGACCTAATATATATGGGAAACTTTGTAGATGAAAAAGATCTCCCATTATGGGTAGATGTAATAGAGAAAGTGAAGGAGAGGAAACCTAATATTAAGGCCATCATGTTGGGTGATGGTATAAGGTATGAGGAGATAAAAAATAGAATTAGAGAAAAGAACTTAGAAGACAATATTGAACTTGTTGGTAGAAAAGAAAATATCTATGAATATGTTAACAAATCAAGAATAAATATGATGACGTCTAGAACCGAAGGCCTCCCAATGGTGGTAGTTGAATCAATGGCATGTGGTATACCGAGTATAGTTCCTAATGTGGGAGATATTTCTGATTTAGTTAAAAACAATAAAAATGGTTTGGTTATTGATTCTTGAAATCCCGAAGATTTCGCAAGAGAGATAATAAAGCTTTTAGACGATAGCTCCGTGTATGATAAAATGTCTAAAGAGGCAGTGAAATCAATTGAAGAAATGGCTTCAAAAACAACCCATGAGGTTTTGACAAAAACATGGGAAGGGGTTCTCGAAAAACATATATAAATTAATAGATAAGCATATGTTACTTAACCAGTTATTTAATAAAATTACAAAACTTGTGGAATTCCCATTCCAGGTCTTGTCTACTCAGATAAAACAAAACGAATGTAAATCTCTTAATGATAATATTCTACTTACAAAGCTAAAATATAGAGCTCCAAGGTATTTTGATCGAGATTTAGAATATCCATGGACGTTAGAAAACATCAATATTAAAAAGGGGAAACTTTTAGATATTGGTTCTACGGTTGGCGAAATGTTGTATGAACTTCTTCCTAAAGAGATAGAGATAAATACATTGAATATAAATGCACAACCAGAGAATAAAAATATAAAACAATACAATGGAGATATCAGAAAAACAGATTTCAAAGACAATACATTTAATTGTATTACTTGTGTATCTACGCTTGAGCATATTGGTGTAGAAGGAAGATATGGAGTAAAGGCTGACAAGATGGGAGATGTAAAAGCCATGAAAGAAATGCTTCGAATTTTGAAACCTGGAGGAAGACTCATTTTAACCGTACCTTACGGAGCTAAAGACGTACTTCCCATTAATAAACTTTACAATAAGAAAAGAACGGATGAACTTTTTAAAGGATACAAAGTAGTAAAGAAAGAATATATGAAATTCAATGGGAAATTCAAACTTTGGTTTAAAGTAACAGAAGAAGAAGCTGCAAAGATCAAATGGCTTAAAGAAAGATGGTATGGATTGGGACTCTTTGTACTTGAGAAATAAACAAATGAAAGTATATTTTTTAATACCAACAAGAAATAGAAAGGAGAAACTTTTCGCCTGTCTTCACTCCATCGGAAAACAAACGTACAAAGATATTGAGATAGTGGTTGTAAATGATGGCAGTACCGATGGGACCGGGGAAGATTTAGCAAATGACTTCAAAAATATCACAGTATTACAAGGAGATGGGGAGCTTTGGTGGACAGGAGCTATGAGAATGGGAGTAAGCTACTTGCTCCCCCAATTAATGGATGATGACTTTGTCTTGATTCAAAACGATGATACATACATGGAACCTGATTTTGTGCAAACATTAATAGATGAATACAAATCAACAAAGGCAATAATTGGGACGACAGTTAAGGATAAAGCATCAGGTAAATTAATATATAATGCGCATAAGATTGTTCATGGATCATTCAGAACGACCATAGTTGATTCTCAAGAAGAGCTATTAGAGACAGACACTATAAGTGGAAGAGGCGTCTTAATTCCGTCCAAAGTGTTTAGGAAAATAGGGAACTTCTCAAAACTATTTCCACAATATGCTGCAGATTATGATTTCTTTTGTAGAGCAAAACAAGCTGGTTTTAAACTTCTTGTTAGCACCAAGGCAATATCATATTCAACAAGTAACACCCCTAATCTTTCGAAACGTATAAAGTTGAAAGAAAAAATATCAATTAAGGATGTATGGCAACTTTTTACTAACAGAAGATCATCAAACAATCTTTGGGGTTCTACTATGATCACATTGTTGTATGTCCCATGGAAATACAAGCTGTATGGTATATTAAGAATATATCTCTACGTTATAAAGTTTGTAGTAGTAAATTGGGGGATAAATGGGATTAAGTTTGCTTTGAAGAAATAAATGCATATCATAATAGATGCCACCACAACCCAAGACCAATTATCATATGCAGGCATAGGACAATACACTAAGTCCATAATCCTTGCACTTGTAAAACAATATCCAGATACCCAGTATTCCCTAATGCTCTTTGATAATAAGGTATCAACCATAGAACCAGAAATATACAAATACAAAAATGTAAAAATAGAAAGAATAGGAAAATACAGACTAAACGATTACAAAAATGACCTCTATTACTACACTCAAATACTACCAGCTATTAACAGGATCAAACAAAAAGACAGTATATACTACTGCCCATACTTCTGGAGAAACTACCCAGCATACACAATCCCAACAGTACTCTTCGTACATGACATGAACCTCCCCATGTTCAATATGTATTCCCAACAAAGTAAACTACACAACCTCTTTAGAAAAATCCAATACTGGTTTACCCTAAACAAATCAATGAAATGTAAACACATTATTACCAACTCCCAAACCTCCCTCAACGACTATCTCAAATACTATCCTAACTACCCCAAGACCAATACCTCTGTATCATACCTAGGCGCAGACATGGAAGAAAAAGAAGCAAACATATCAGAAGTATTACCCAAAGACTACAAAGAAAGAAAATATGTAATATATCTAGGAGGAGCACTAAACTGGACTAAGAACACCAAAGGAGTAATCAAAGGCTATGCAGAATTCCTTAAACACCTAGATCCAAAACAAAAACAACCATACCTAGTAATCTCGGGAAAAGTATTTAAAGATGAAAACAAAAAAGAAGTAAAAGAATTCCACAAACTAATATCAAAACTAAAGATTAAGGACAACGTCATATTCACAGGATTCTACAAAGATGAAGAGAAATATTCTTTACTAAAAAACTCCTTTGCCTTTATGCACCTTGCCCTCTACGAAGGCTTTGGGATATCCCCATTAGAAGCAATACGAGCCAAGACTCCAACCATAATCCATGAAAGTAATGTATACAAAGAAGTATTCAAAGACCTAGCCATATTTGTAAATGGGAAAGATGAAAAAGAAGTAGGAAAAACTCTGTACGATATATATATGAATCCTGATAGGTACAAAGAAAAGGTAGAGAAGGCATATATACTTTCACAGAAATACTCATGGGAGGAAACTGCGAAGAAAACACATGAGGTGTTTGAGAAGGTAAAAAAAAATTATTAAATAGCTTATAAATTCATTTACTTTTGTTACACTTTATCTATGATTATTTTCATAGATGAATCTGGAGATCCAGGTTTCAAAACTAAAGAAGGTTCCAGTAAATACCTCGTTATTTCTTTAGTTATATTTGAAAATCTGGAAGAAGTCCAAAATACCAGAAAACAAATCTTGGAATACCGAAATATTATTAAATATCCCGTTTCTTCTGAATTCAAATTCAACAAAACAAGAAGAAAAATTGTAATTGGATTATTAAAAACACATGTATCATGTAACTTCACGATAAGAGCAATTGTTGCGAATAAGGAAAAGATTCAAGCATCGGGAAGGAAAACTGGAACTGAAATATATAACTATCTACTAGTATTACTATTAGAAGAATTCCTTCCTAATAATCAGAAGAATGAAATATGGCTTGATGGTATTGTTGAGAGAGAATTCAAAAAGACAATCTTGAAATATCTTAGAAAGTATATTAAAAATAGGAAAATAATTCTCAAAACGGTAAATTCAAAAAATGATGATTTAATCCAATTAGCAGATGTTGTTGTTGGAAGCATAGCGAGAAGCTACTTGAAGGACAAACATGATGCGGAGGTATATAAGAGGATAATAGAGAAGAAAATTACAAAAGAATGGGTATTAAAACGAAGCGATTTGGAGCCTATTCTGAAATAAATTCAGACACGCGCACCATCCGGTGACAGTTCGGACCCCAAATCTTCCATCTATATTATACTTTCTACATAACCCTATGTAAAGAAATCAGTACCTTAAAGTTATTAAAAATAGTAGAATATAAATATGGACATAGTCAACATAATCATTTACATACTACTTGGAATAATCTCACTCGCAGGACTTGTATTAACCGTTATAAATCTTCCAGGAATATGGGTCATATATGGTGCTACATTAGTAGCAGGAATAATGGATAAATTCGAAAATATCACCCCTCTCATTCTTGTTGTCCTCTTCATACTCTGCTTAGCTTCTACATTCGCAGATAACATAGCAGCAGCATTAGGAGCAAAGAAATTCGGAGGAACTGGATGGGGAATGGCAGGAGCGGTAATTGGTGGAATTGTAGGAATCTTCATCGGTGGAGTCTGGGGAATATTCTTGGGCCCATTAATAGGAGCAGTACTCTTCGAAATGATATTTGCCAAGAAAGATATGGCTACAAGTCTAAAAGCAGGGTGGGGAACATTCATAGGAATTCTCATAAGTATGATATTAAAACTAGGACTAAGTGTAGGAATAATAATATTCACGATAACCAAGATATTTTAATTCTCTTTCTTCACCGAAACTTCACCTCCGGAAATATAGCATGGACTCTCGTATTAGCTTCTAATTTGCTGTAATATCTATCTCATGTCGAAAAATATAATCGAGTTAAAAAACATATCAATGGTATACAAATCAGAAGGTGGGGATACCCATGCCCTTAAAGATATAGATCTAAATATTCAAGAAGGAGAATTCTTAGCCATAATGGGACCATCAGGCTCAGGCAAATCTACTCTTATGAATATCCTAGGCCTCCTAGATACTCCAACAAGTGGAACATACATGCTCAATGACCAAAAGGTAAGCAAACTGAAGGAGAAACAATTAGCAAGCATAAGGAATAAAGAAATAGGATTTGTATTCCAGCAGTTTAACCTACTAGCTAGAACAACAGTACTAGATAACGTCCTCATGCCAACCATATATGGAAATATTCCGAACCCAAAGAAAAAAGCTGAAGACCTAATCGAAATGGTAGGACTAACCAAATGGATATCACACAAAAGTAACCAACTCTCAGGAGGACAGATACAAAGAGTAGCAATAGCTAGAGCCCTAATGATGGACCCAAGCATAATACTTGCAGATGAACCAACGGGAAATTTGGATACAAAAAGATCAGAAGAAATAATGGCATTGTTTAAAGAGATAAACAAAAGAGGTTCAACCATAATCCTAATTACCCATGAGAAATATCTAGCACAATATGCGTCTCGAATAATACATATACAAGATGGAAACATCATAAAAGAGGAAAGAGCAAAATGAAATTCTTAACAATACTAAAACAATCTATCAAGTCCATAATGTCTAATAAAGTAAGAAGCTTTCTTACTGTCTTAGGCATCATTATCGGTATAGGTTCAGTCATAGGATTAATGTCATTGGGTGCAGGAGTTCAGGAAAGCATAAGTAAAGAGATTAACTCTTTGGGAAGTACCAACCTCATGATCACTTCTGGAGTAACCGCATATTCAAAAAGCTCATACATGTCGAGTGATGAAGCTAGTAAG
>JAHISI010000092.1 GCA_018818345.1 Patescibacteria group bacterium
TCTTCAAACCAAAAACTTTATATACATATTGATAGTTGTCAATATGTCAATATGAAACAAAACCTATTACTATTCAAAGCACTCTCTGATCAGACCAGATATAAGATACTTGAATTGCTCCTAGACGGAGAGAAATGCGTCTGTGAAATTTTTCCTCATGTCAAGAGAACCCAGTCAACAGTGTCAATACAGCTTGGAAAGCTTGAAAACTGGGACATACTTGTATCACGTAGGGATGGAAAGAAGATATTTTACAAGCTGAAAGACCATACAATCTGCGACATATTCAAAGCTGTAGGAAATAAGAAAGGTAAGAAACTAGAAAAAGAATGCTGCATGTGCAAAGAGTGATTGATGATGAAAATTGAAATACTCGGAAGTGGTTGTCCAAACTGCAAGAAACTGGAAGAGAATGCAAAGAAAGCGTTGCTAGAGTCAGGGAAGGAAGCAGATATTGTGAAAGTTACTGATGTTAATAAATTTATCAGCTACGGTGTGATGTCAACTCCTGCGATAGTGATTGATGGCGAAGTGAAGAGCTATGGCAAGATAGCAAGTGTTGAAGAAATAAAGAAGTGGCTATAAGATGGATAAGAAAGATTGGAAGTGGCTATTCTGGATTATATTCATTTTCATAGTATTCTACTTTATACCAAATGAGAGCGGGTGGTTCAACAATTCTATTATATCAGGAATAAATCTTCTGAATGAGTATGCAAAACTTCATGTTCTAACATGCCTTGTGCCCGCATTATTCATTGCAGGAGCAATAGGGGTTTTCATAAAGAAAGATAGCGTGTTGAAATTTCTCGGAAAGGATGCTAAAAAATATTTATCATATGGTGTAGCTTCTGTCTCAGGAGCAATCCTTGCAGTGTGTTCATGCACGATTCTTCCATTATTTGCAGGGATCAGAAAAAGGGGTGCAGGTCTTGGGCCAGCAATAACTTTCTTATTCTCAGGTCCAGCAATCAATATTGCTGCAATATTCTTGACGATTAGTGTTCTTGGATTGCAGATAGGACTCGCAAGAATCATATCTGCAATAGCGCTCTCAATCCTGGTCGGACTTACTATGGCACTAATATTCAGGGAAAAGATAGCGAATGGCGAGCTTCTCATGCAGCAAGAAGAAGGAAAAATGCTGTCAAAATGGGCTATAGGGGGATTCTTTGCACTTATGGTGGGATTGCTAATAGTCAGCGGATTGCAGATAGAGAAACAGACAAAGAACACCATCATGATCGTCATGGCACTGGCAGTCGTAGTTCTTGTTCTGATTAAGTTTTCAAAGGATATCAGGAATTCATGGCTCAATGAGACATGGAACTTCTCAAAGTTAATCCTTCCGTTATTGTTTGCAGGAGTATTCATTGCAGGATTCATCATGCCACTTCTTCCTAAAACAGTCATCACTAATCTTGTTGGGCAGAACACGATTCTTGGAAATGTTGTTGCTTCAATTTTTGGTGCGTTTATGTATTTCTCAACTTTGACAGAAATACCAATATTGCAAGCCTTGATAGCTAAGGGAATGCATGCGGGGCCTGCACTCGCCTTATTGCTTGCTGGACCAAGCTTAAGCCTTCCTAATATGCTCGTGGTTAGAGGCGTATTGGGGAACAAGAAAACTGCTGTATATGTTGGTTTGGTGATCATATACTCGACTATTGCAGGATTAATATTTGGAAATATAATTTAGGTTGATTAACATGCAAAATAATGAAAGAAAACTCGATTTTTTCAGTAGATACCTTACTATTTGGGTTGCCTTGACCATAATTGTAGGAACAACAATCGGGTATTTTTTCCCCACACTTTCTACGGCACTGGGTAGCTATGAGGTTGCAAATGTTTCCATCCCCATTGCAATAGTCCTTCTTTTGATGATGTATCCAATAATGTTGAAAATCAACCTAAAGGAAGTCCTGAGTGTCAGGACAAACAGTAGACCTTTAGGTCTTACGATAGTTATCAACTGGGTAATAAAGCCATTCTCAATGGCATTGATTGCATGGTTTTTCATGAGAGTATTGTATTCCAAGATAATACCTGTTGCCCTTCAAAGTGAATATGTTGCAGGAATGATTCTTCTGGGTCTTGCCCCTTGCACTGCAATGGTTCTTGTCTGGACTTATCTTGCAAAGGCAAATATTAATTATGCACTCGTCCAGGTAACTGTAAATGATTTGATAATTCTTATATTGTTTGCACCGCTTGGAAAGTTCCTTCTGGGTGTCACAACAGATTTTCCAGTCCCGTTTAACACAATATTCTTTTCAGTGCTATTCTATGTAGCAATGCCTCTCTTGTTCGCATCATTAACAAGAATCATTGCCATAAAACACAAAGGAGTTGACTGGTTTGAAAAAAAGATCATCCACAAAATTGAGTGGGTAACTCCTGCTGGATTGCTGATTACTCTCGTGCTAATATTCATATTTCAGGGAGATAAAATAATTAATTATCCCCTGCATATATTGCTGATTGCAATACCTTTGCTGATCCAGACATATCTTATCTTTTACATAGGATACTTCGGAGCAAAAAAATTAAAAATTCCCTTCAAAGAAGCAGCCCCTTCAGCATTCATTGGCGCAAGCAACTTCTTTGAGCTATCCGTCGCTGTCGCACTCATCCTTTTTGGCATGAATTCGGGGGCGACGCTAGCAACTGTTGTAGGTGTACTTGTGGAAGTGCCAGTTATGCTTTCACTAGTTAAAATTATGAAAATGAACAGAGAAAAGTTTGGGGTAGTAAAATGAAATATGTAATAATTATAGCATTATTCTTAATAGTTGTAACAGGGTGCACAACGAATTCAAGTGTAGAATCAGATTTGTGCAGTGATGCTGGAACATGCAATGCAATCAAAGAACCATCATCTCAAGCCGAAATAACTGTTGACAGGATAGAGATATATCATTTTCATGGAGTAAATCAATGTTTTTCATGCAAGACCGTTGGAGAGTTCGCTGAAAAAACTGTCAACACTTACTACAAAGACCTTTTGGACTCAGGCAAAATGACTTTTGCATCTATTAATGCGGAACTTCCAGAAAATAAAGAGTTAGCTATGAAATACGAAGTTACAGGCTCTTCGTTATGGATTGGAACTTATATTGACGGAGAATTTCACAAAGAAGAAAACACGAATGTGTGGTATAAAGTACGGGATGAAGCAGGATATTTATCATACTTGAAAGGTGTTATTGATAAAAGATTGGTTGGAGATTTAAGCTAAAATGAGTTTAATGGCATTCATGGAAGCGATGGGCACAAGCGACATCGCTATAGTCGCCGCATTTTTCATTGGACTAATGACTGCAATATCACCCTGTCCATTGGCAACGAACATAACAGCCATTGCGTATGCTTCAAAAAAGATTGACAATAGCAAACACACCATCATTGTTGGATTTCTTTACACCATGGGAAGAATGTTTTCTTACACTCTGCTTGCTTCCTTAATTGTATGGTTCGGCTTGAGTTCTCAGACGCTGTCATTATTCCTTCAGGATTATGGCGATAAAATACTCGGACCCTTACTTTTAATTATAGGGATTGTTATGCTTAACATAATCAAGCTAAAAACCCTCAAGGGTGGCGATTGGCTAAATAGATTAAAGGAGAAACTGGCAGAAAAGGGTTTTATCGGTAGTTTCCTTTTAGGAGTCGTATTTGCTCTTGCCTTCTGTCCTTTTAGTGCAGTGCTCTTCTTTGGAATGCTTATACCACTAGCAATAAAGGCAGGTGATGGTCTTCTAATTCCTGCAGTATTTGCATTTGCAACAGGACTTCCGGTAATTATTTTTTCATTCATCCTAGTCTACAGCGTATCAAAACTAGGACATATTATGAACAAGGTGCAAATCTTCGAAAAATGGATGAGAAAGATTGTTGGAGTCATATTTATCTGTGCAGGGATTTATTACCTTTCCATAGTTCTCATGTAATAGCAAGCTTTTGAAGTACGTTTCCTTCTCAGGCTCCTCTTTGCATTTCTCAATTATTGCTTGTCCATTAAATATAGGCATTGATATACAAACTCCGACAGCCATTTAATAAGAAGCGGAGCCATTATGTCACAGAGACGTGGTGTCTTGGACACTAGAAAGTATCCATTACTCTACGACTCTGTTTATAAACTCAGCCAGCGTCAGAGGCTATATAGTCTGATTCAAGGAAAAATGGTAAAATACGACCCCCACAACCACAAAAAGTATTACGAGAGATGGAAAAATAATGGTGCTCTCCTGCCAGAGATCACTCCAGAAAATGCTGCCATCATAATACGATTTCTTGAAGATATGGAAGTGGGAGCGAATGTTAATCCAAGCACCAAAAAAGGATCACGATCATACGGCAGGCTAAGAAACCTGAAGGCTAAACTGCAGACTTTGTTCATGCTCATGGAAGAAGAGCTGTGCATCGAATGTGTCACAGAACTCAAGAATCGAGATATTGATGTACTGAAATTCTTTAGAAAATTCAGGGAAGGTCAATTGAGATGCCGAAAGGCTCGCACCAAACCTCTACGTGCAATCGGAACTTATGCCAGGGTATTCAAGACATTTTGGCACTGGTATCAAAGAGTAGAAAGGAAGAAAAGAAAGAATATTCTTGATATCACTGTTGATCTTGACGCTAGAGATGATAAACCTAAGTTCAATTATATAACTGTTGAACAGCTTAAAAAACTCTGCAACAAGGCCAAGTATGAGTACAGGGTCATGATGATGTTTCTCTTTGATGCAGGCATACGAGCACCGACAGAGATGATGAACGTAAGAGTTAAAGATTTAGAATGGGACAATAAGCGAAATCATTACATTCTCAATATTAGAGAAGAAACGAGCAAGACATTCGGAAGAAAAA
>JAHISI010000093.1 GCA_018818345.1 Patescibacteria group bacterium
CAAGGGTATAGATCGACATGGAAATTTGGAAATTCAGCGCCTCTTTTCCATTTACTTCGACTAAAGGCATTTCGTTTTTCTTGACAAGCCAGATGATAAGCGGACCCAAAACGTTTCCAAACGGAATGCCTATGAAGGCGACAAATGAACTCAAATGGCAAAACATAGCCCAATTGCGCTCATTTTTGGGATTACTTCCTTCCGTGGGTTGGGTTTCTTGAGGTTGGTTTTCTTCCCAAGACTAACTCATACACCTCTTCTATTGCAGATGATTTCTCCCCTTTTTCACTATTCATACCGAACATAGGGAATCCACCTCCGCCCTTAGCGTAGTCATCAGTTTTGTCTCCTTTATCCCACATAGGGACGTCTGCGTTTTGCATACAAAGGATTATATTACAAATTGTGGATAAGTTACAGAGGAACACGATATACCCATATAAAGATATGGAGCGGGGGACGGGGCTCGAACCCGCAACCCTCTGTTTGGAAAACAGACATTCTAACCAATTGAACTACCCCCGCAAGATAGTATTTTTAATGATACTAAGCTTCTGTCTTTTCTTCAACTACTTCGACAGACTCTTCTACTGGTACTTCTACTACAGGTGTTTCCGCAACATTAACTTCTTCAGCAGCTTCTCCAGTTTCAGGAACAGCAACCTCATCAGTTAAATATATAGATTTAATCTTGTTAACCTTCAAAGCTCTCTTACCTATTCTACCTCTTAAGAAATATAGTTTAGCTCTTCTTACAGTACCTCTCTTAACAATCTCAATCTTCTGTAAGACAGGAGAATGCATAGGAAGAATCTTCTCAACACCAACACCGTAAGATATTTTTCTTACTGTAATACTTGCATCAACACCAGCACCCTTCATAGATATAACAACTCCCTCAAAAATCTGAGTTCTTTCCTTGTTACCTTCTTTGATTTTAATATGTAATTTGACCGTATCACCGACCATTACATCAGGTCTGTTCTGAAGTTGACCTTCCTCTATATTTTTTAATATGTTTTTGTCCATTTTTCTGTAATAATATTTAAACCAGATGTGATTATAGAATAAAATCCGAAAATATGCCAGAATATATATACAACTGCCTATGAATGCTAAACAGAGAGTCTTAATGATAATATTAGATGGCCTCGGTGCTGCCCCTAAAAATAGCGGTAACGCGGTAGTTCTTGCGAATCCGCAGAACCTTTCTACCCTTTGGAACATATACCCACATACATATCTTTTAGCATCTGGTGAAGCTGTTGGATTACCAAAAGATGTTAGAGGTAATAGTGAAGTCGGGCATTTGAACCTTGGAGCTGGGAATGTAGTAGCTCAAACCCTACCTAGAATAAATCACGCCATAAAGAAAGGATTAATATATTCCAACGAAGCTCTCAGAGCAGCATTATCACATGCACAAACATACAAGAGTGATATCCATCTCATGGGACTCTTAAGCGATGGCTCTGTACATTCGCATATCGATCATTTCAAAGCGGTTATAGATTTCTTGGCAAAATCCAATTTTGAAGGCAATGTATATATCCATGCTTTCACAGATGGAAGAGATACACCACCTAATACTGCTCTGCAGTTTCTCACAGGTATCGATAAATACTGTATGGAAAAGGGAGTCGGAAAGATTGGAACCTTGATCGGGAGATATTTTGCAATGGATAGGAATAATCAATGGGATAGAACTCAAAGAGCATATTATCTTCTAACTAGAAATATTGGGCAGAAGTTTGCTACCTATGGTGAAGCAATAGATACATACTATCAAAAAGGTGTTACCGATGAGTTTATGGAACCTATTGTTATAAATGACAGCAAAGTTAAGACCAATGATGCTCTGATATTCCTTAATTACAGACCCGATAGGGCACTCCAACTTGCACAAGCCTTTGCTTTACCTGCTTTCGATCATTTCAAAAGGGATAATATCCAAAATCTCTTCTTCACAGGAATGGTTGAATACAGTAAAGGTTTCCCTCCACAGGTATTGTTCCCAAAACAATACGTCAATCTTCCTCTTGGGAAAGTGATTGACTCCGTGGGATTTAGGCAATTAAGAATAGCAGAGACCGAAAAGTTCCCACATGTTACATATTTCTTCAATGGAGGAGCATCAGTTGTATACGCTAACGAAGACCAAGTGGCTATTCCTTCCCCAAATGTCGCAACATATGATTTAAAACCAGAGATGAGTGCTATACAATTACTCAACGTTCTTTCAAAGAGTATCGCAGGGAAATCATATGATTTTACACTTGTAAATTTTGCTAACGCTGATATGGTCGGGCATACAGGTGTATTAGATGCAGGTATTAAAGCTGTTCAAACAGTAGATTACTGCGTACATCAATTAGTAAACCAATTCTTAAGTCAAGGTGGTGCCGTAATCATAACTGCAGACCATGGAAATGCTGAAGAGATGATTAACCTAGAAAATGGGCAAATAGATACAGAACATTCCTTAAATCCCGTACCATGCATCATTGCAGGGACAAATATTACTAATCGTTTCCTACCATATGGAGCACTAAAAGATGTCGCCCCGACAGTATTGGATATTATGGGAATCACCAAGCCAAGTGAAATGAATGGTCAGTCTCTAATTAGGACTACCTAGACTTTCTTCACTTGCTTACGCTTAACAAGATCATATATTCCTTTGGCAACAAATAGGGCTACAAATACAATCCCAACAATGATAATAACCTTTTCATATTTTGAGATATATCCCCCTACTATATCCCAGTTATCTCCTAGTAAATACCCTGCACCCGCCAATAATGAAGACCATATCAAAGTTCCTGCCAATGTATATGCACTAAATAGTGCAAAATTCATATCTGCTACACCTGCTGGGAACGAAATAATAGTCCTAATAATAGGTATTAATCTACCAAAAAACACCACTTTGTTTCCATGCTTTGCAAAAATTGCATATCCCTTGTCCAAATCCTCTTCTTTAATAAATAGATATTTCCCAAATTTTCTAAAAAACAAATCTACTTTCTCTTTGCCCCATTTGCCAATGAAGTAAAATGGCAAGGTACCTAGATATGCAGCAATAGAAGCCAAAACTATTGTTAAATATATATTTAATGTGCCATTTGAAGCAACAAACCCTGAAAAGGGAAGAATTAATTCACTTGGGATTGGGGCAAAAAAACTCTCAATGAACATTGAAAGCATGACGCCTGGATACCCTATCGTTTCAATAATATTCACTAACCAATCAATTATTGTCTGTATCATTTTGAAATATATTTAATTTAAAGATTCAATGTGTAAAACTAAACTCCCTTCTTCAGATATATTATTTTTCTCAACGAAACTAGAGTTAACTTCTAGCACATACATATAGCTTTTCTTTGAAACAATTGAGGGACAATATGTAGCTGTACAAGGTGCTTGGGCTTCTTTTATATCCACTATAAACCCCTGGGAATCAAAGAATATCATATCAATTGGTATTTGCATATCCTTCATCCAGAACGGAGCATTAGTTTCGGTGTTATACACAAAAAGCATTCCATCATAATCTCCCAGATATTTTTTAAATGATAGTCCTAGCCTCCTCTCATCTGCAGTATCTGCAAGTTCGACATTGACTTTCACAGAAGTATTAGCTCCTGTAACTATCTCTACTGAATTGGTAAGTGTGGAAGTTGTCTCAATATTTTCTTGTGTATCTGTTTCTGTATTCTGTTGAGCCCCACCCAACTTAACATCAAATATATGAAATCTCGACTGTATAAACCAAAATATTGCCACTACAAACACGATATAAAGAAAAAGTTTTAATTGGTTGCTCATAATTAATAATATCTTCACTTAATAAAAAAGGAAAGCCTCTTCTAATATTGGGTTTGTGTGTTATAATCCCTAACATAACATTATAGGTCTCAGCTTGGATACAATAAGTCTAGAAAAACAATTAGAAATATCTCCCCTCGCAAAGGAAATTGCTGTTTCTCAGCAACAAATTATGCAGAGTGAAAATCTTAAGGAATACGAGAAATTATTAATGCAATTTAAGCTTGAATCAATAACAACAAATCTTAACGATATCTTAAGAGACGATATATCAAAACGAAATCCTGCTATCGCAATATGTAAATATCTTAATCCTGAAGCAGAATTCCCGTATGATGTATCTGAGAATAAGCAAACTCCAGGTGAATCGGCAAACTGCATTTCTAACATAATATATTTTAACCTATCCGAAATATCATTAGACTATTTCCCAGCCATTTTAAAGGAAAATCCTGAACTCGTGATATCACGATCTCGTCTTCTTAGCAAAGCCTTCCCGTTCTCATTTAGAGATCTCGTAAGAAGATCCCCTGACCTTCTTCTGAACTCCAATGACGAGTTAGAGGAAAAAATCAATCATCTTACAAAATTATCAAATGTAACAACATATAAAGCAGAGAATCTTATAAAACTTCTCAGCGTTGATTCACAGACTCTACATACCCTCATAATAAGTACTCCCACATATTCATATATTACTCAAAGCGAAATAGAAAAAGTTCTCAATTCACCTATTGGTTTAGAAACCGAAGTATTTTTGAATGAAATGCAATTAAAATTTGTAACTGAACCTACAGGGAAATATCTTTTAGATAAAGATCAAGAGGAGATGCTGTTCAAAGCATTAAGTAAAAAAAACGATGATTTCGAGAATGAA
Organism: Patescibacteria group bacterium; assembly: GCA_018818345.1. Classification (GTDB taxonomy): domain Bacteria; phylum Patescibacteriota; class Dojkabacteria; order SC72; family SC72; genus UBA12078. The sequence continues at coordinate 4,709 of JAHISI010000093.1, forward strand.
GAACAAATGAAATCGTACACCAAAAAAATTAAACAAGTAATAGTAAGGTGCAACGATGGACTAATACACAATAGCATGAAAAAATTTCATCTATCGGGGGACGAGCACTTCTCAGATGGACAGGTGGGATTACTAAATGCGATTAGAAAATTTGATTATACAAAAGGCTTTAAATTTTCCACATATGCTACACAGTGGATTGATCAATCACTTACAAGACAAATTCACCAAGGAGATTATGACGACATTGCAAAACCCAATAATCTGGGTGCTAAACTTTTGAAATATAAGCGCATATCAGCAGAATTATATATGGCTTTAAAGAGAGAGCCAACAACTGATGAGGTCCTAGACTATTGCAAGAAAAAAGGAATAAAAATGGTAACCTCATTTAGCCTAAACCCTATCCTAAAAGCCGAACATTCTGTTTCATTAGATGCTGATCAATTAGAAAATGACGACTCAGACTCAGATTCAGATACCAGCCTGCACAATATTTTAACTAACGATGACATCATTCGAAAAAACGTGGATGAAAGATTAGTAAAAATTGAAACCATTATGAAACAGCTTACTCCCAGAGATTTAGATATATTAACACGATATGCAAATGGCGAAACAATGAGAGAGATTGGCATACAATATACGATAACACCTGAAAGAATAAGGCAACTTTTGCAAAGAATTGCCTACCAGATAAAAAGCTACGATCTTGATTAACCAAAAGTCTTTCATATTTGACTTCCCACGCCATATCTTGTATCATTTCCCGCTGTAATTTCTAGCCCAAATTTCGAATGCAAACATTCAAAAAATATCTAAATCCTTTACACAAGGATCTGGACGAAGTGGCTTCTTTCTCGGATCTCTCAAATATCTCACCTCTCGAACAAGAAGAGTACCCCAAATTACAAGAGGTAACCAAGAGAAAAGTCTTACTCATCAAGCAATTAATCCCACGATTAGAAAGATTAGAAGTTGAACTAGAACACCAGATAGAAATCATAAACATGGAATCTGGAGAAGACGATATTAAAGCAGCCAAAAGCATATATAATCAGATATTAAAACAAATCAATGAGCTTGTAGATAGAATCAATACCGAATTAATAGCCCTTGATTCACCATACTTTGGAAAAATTGTCTTTACTCCATACGATAGTACAACTAAGAAACCGTTAATTCTTTACATTGGGAAATTTGCCCTAATGGATGAAGAAACCCATATCCCAATCATCACTGACTGGAGAGCCCCCATCGCAAATCTCTACTATGAAAACTCCGGTCCTACAAGCAATGTCTCTTTTGTAGCCCCAGTGGGTAGAAGAAAAGGTGATTTACAACAGAAAAGACAATTTCAAATATCAAGAGCACGCATAAGGGGGATATATGACGCTAAGTCAGGTAATGCAGCCGCAGATGCATTCCTACTTGCTCAGTTAAACGAAAGATTAGGACAAAAGTTACAAGATATCGTTTCCACAATCCAAGCTCAACAAAATGAAATCATTAGAGAAGAGATAAACAAACCTGTGTTAATACAAGGAGTTGCAGGTAGTGGTAAAACTACAATCCTCCTACACAGACTTGCTTACCTCTTCTATGCACACAAAGAAAGCATTAGAGCTAATAATTCGTTGATAATAGCTCCTAACCAAATGTTCATCGACTATGTTTCTGATGTGCTTCCTGATTTGGGTATTGAAAAAGTCGATACACAAACATATATGTTCTGGGGTAAAAAGATACTTGGCTGGAATGATCATTACACACTCTCTCCTCTTGAAGAAAATTTAAGATTCAAAGAATACAAAGGCTCTATCGAATTTTTAAATATTCTTGAGAACTATTTCAATGAATTTGAGTCAAATCTTTTGGAGAATATACCCTACTCTAGGAAGGAAAGAATTTCTCGTAGATATTACGAGTTAAAGGAGCAATTCCCCAATATCGATATGGAAGAGAGACTTGGTCTCTCTGTGGATTTTGCCTTTGCACAAAGACAGTTTGATCAAGCTAAATCAGGATATGTTGATACATATTTTAATGATGATATTGAAAAGAAGAGGGAAATTCTTGCTTACTTTAGCAGAAGTGTAAATATTTATGCTCTTTACAAAAAACTCTTCAGAACCAACCTCCTTGATCCTGATTGTGGAAAGTATACTCTGCAAGCTATGACATCATCAGGCAAGAATACCTATTACAGAATTGAGGATCTTGCTCCTATGGTTTTCATTCATCAGAAAATATATGGAACTAAGGGTATAGAGCGAGACTATATTATGGTTGATGAAGCTCAAGATATTAGTTACATCCAATTGGCTACACTAATTAATGTAGCTAAGAACGGCAATCTTACAATTGCTGGAGATTTAGCACAATCCATTATCCCTCCTTTCTACATTAAGAATTGGCAGGGTGTCATAGAACTTACAGACAAGATGACTAAAAAAGAGACTTCGTACCATCAACTTCAAAGGTGTTACAGAACTACAGTTGAAATCATAGACTATGCTAATGAAATATTTAAGAGTAAATTCCCAGAGGGTTACAAACTTCCTGAGGCTGTACTTAGACATGGGGATCCAGTTGAGAATGTATATCTACCTAATGACTTTAGTGAATCTTCTGAGAATGATATCAAGGTTGTGGTTGAAAAGATAAAGACGCAATTTGAGAAGGGAGCAGTTACTTGCGCAGTGCTGTGTAGAGACAAGAATCATGCTACAGGGGTATATAGTATTTTAAAGAAGTATGAGGAATATATTGATAGAGATGTGGTGAGCTATACTGAAAGTGATTACAAACAGGGTGTTCTTATTCTCCCTATCGAACAGGCCAAGGGTTTGGAATTTGATTCCGTTATAATCATGGACCTGAATGATACCTTATACCCTGATACCGAACTTACATGGAGACTTCTCTATGTGGGTATGACTAGAGCTTTACATAGGTTAATGATTGTTACGAAGAGTTCACCATCTTAGGGGTATTGACTTCAACTCGGCAAATATTGTATGTTATAGGACAGGGGCAATGATACTTGATTTTGTTTGGTCGCCATATAAATCAAGAGGAGCTAATGGCGAAACCGATCTGTACAGAGAGGTTTTGCGGCGACATTTTTCAAAGTAAAACTTCTTAACATAAATTAATGTTTTTATTATTTATGAAGAAGGTTTCTCTAAAAATA
>JAHISI010000009.1 GCA_018818345.1 Patescibacteria group bacterium
GTATTACTTCAGAACCGTGCTGAAGGTTTGGGAAAAATGTTTGGTGGAGGTGGTGAAGTATTTAGAACAAAACGAGGACTGGAAAAAGTCCTGTATTATCTAACCATAGGTCTAATACTTGTTTTAGTTGTACTCTCCCTCCTAATTCTAAAATACTCTGCATAATTGAGTAGATTATGAAATCAAATACGAAAGAACAAAAAAATGCTTTGTCCATGAGGGACGCTCTTAATGAGTTTAAGAATCTTAAAATGGTTGAAACTCATGATGAGTCAAAGGATTGGAGAGATGGTTTGTGGCACTATCCTGATGTAATAGAGAAGATTTTTAAGGGTGCTGTACCCTTTAGTTACATATTTCTTTTTTCTTTGATAGCCTTTCTTTTTGTTCTATTTCTGCAATCCAAGGCTTTTGCCAATGTATTAAAGGAGGGATCATTTTCTAATGATAGGTACTCTGAAGGTATGGTCGGTGCTCTATCCTCTTTTAATCCTCTTTTTGCAACCACAAATTATGTCGACAAGGCTATAGATAGTCTGATATTTGAAAAGTTTGTGTATATTGACCAAGATGGAAAACCAAAGTCAGGAGTTGCAAAGTCATGGACAGCTTCAAAAGATAGTTTGACGTATACATTTACTATTAATGAGGATCTCTACTGGCAAGATGGAACTGAACTTACTGTTGATGATGTGCTTTTTACTTTTAACACAGCTATATCACTTGCGTCGGATGACTCTGTAGGAGCAGCCTTGGTAGGTATTGATATTGTTAAGGTGGATGATAAAACTTTGCAGTTTACTTTGACAGAGGCAAACCCAACCTTCTATGAAGCTGTTTCAATATATATTATTCCACAAAAAGAATTTGAGGATATCGATCTAGGTCTAATACGTACTGCTTTTGTAAACAATGCAATGGGGAGTGGTAAGTATATGATTGAGAAGAAAGAACAAAATGCTGTCTATTTAGTAGATAACCCATATGATAGCTATTTTCCTAAATTGAAAAATATTGAGCTTAGAATATACCCAGACTTCTCATCTCTCGAGACAGCAATGAGGGTTGGTGATATTGATGCTTTAGGAAGTTGGGACAATGAAGCCCTTTCCTTTATGCAGGAATATACATCGTTTGGAGTGCTTTCAAAGACGGAGGATTTTAGAAATAGAACTCTTTTCCTTAATTTAAGAAAAGAAAATTTAAAGGACAAGAATGTTCGAATTGGAATAAACTATCTTTTGGATGTGAATAACTTGTTGAAGGAATCAAATATCCAGGGAGAAGTAATGCATGGCCCATATCCTGATGACTCCTGGGCATTTAATGATGAAATATCATACTACGATTATAATCCTGAAAAGGCTGTAACATTCTTAAAAACAGCTGGTTACACCAAGAATTCAGAGACGGGTTACTATGAATCTAAGGAGAACAAAATTCTGAGTTTTACCTTGAGTTATTTAGATAATAATATAAATAATCGATTGGTTGATGTAATTGTTAAGCTATTTGATAAAGAAGGAATTGTAATTAAACCAGATAGCTTAGATTACAATGAAATATCTCAGCAAACAATTGCAAAGAGAGATTTCGAGATGTTGCTCTATGAGGTAGAGACAACCGTTGATCCAGATCAATACAACTTATGGCATTCCTTAAAAGTTGATGATCCTAACTTGAATCTTTCTGGATATCAGTATGAAAGGGTTGATATCCTATTAGAGGATGCTAGAAAGACAACAAATGAGGCTGTAAGGAAAACAAAATATCTACAATTTCAAAGATATTTAATGGCTGATGCACCTGTGATATTTTTATATCATCCCTCTTTTGTGTTCTACTTTGACAGCAAACTTAAAGGAGTTGATCTGGATAATACAAACTTCTCTTATGAGCGATATTGGAATATTGAAGATTGGTATTGGACTTATTAATGCCAGGGGGGGGATTTGAACCCCCATCCTATTGCTAGGACTACGTTCTGAACGTAGCGTGTATACCAATTTCACCACCTTGGCTAATCATTGGTATTTTACCACGAAATTTATTTTTTTGATGTAAGAGATACTTCTACTGTTGACTTCTTCTCCTCGCCTTTTGTATTGTCAGGATCAAAGTTCTTAAAGTCTTTTAGGAAATCAATCTTGTTAATAACGGTCTCTTCCTTCTTTTCTTCTGCTTTATCTTTTTCACCCTCCTTCACATCTGTCTTTTTGTCTGAGCTAGGTGTTGTTGGTTTTGTAATTCCCATTAATTTCTCTCGAAGTGTCACGTCCTTTTCTTTAGGATCAATTTTAACAAATTCCTCTGCAACCTTTTTTTCAACTTTCTGTATAATCTTCTTTTTCCTTGTGGATACAAAAAGGATTCCAAGCATTACACCAATTAGGAGGCAAGAACCTCCAGTTATGAGATATGTTTGATTACTTATCACCCAGTTGGTTAGAGATTCGAGTGTTATATTACTAAAACTAAATGTTGAAAGATCTGAGTTAAAAGAAGAAGAGTTCTTGTCCAGCGTAAATTTAATTGTTTCTGAGAGATTACTGGCATATCCATATCTACGAGTATATGCATTCAAAGAATATACATCTTTTGTTAAGTCATCTTTCTTAAAGCTTATACTCCATTTTCCATCCCCATCTATTGTGGCGATCTCAGTGAACACAGAACTTCCACTTGAAAGAATTATGATAACTTCAGAATTAGCCAAACCAGTACCTGCTATTGTTACATCTTCAGTTCCAATTACAGGAGTACCTAAAATTGGTGCACGTGGGATTATAATGAGAGAAGTATCATATATTTGAGTTGTATCATTCTCATCTTTATATTTGAATTCTAAAGTATGCTTACCAATACTGAGGGCTGAGAATGTGTATGGACTTGTTATATTTGAAAAACCCTTGCTATCGATTTCTAACTGAATTGTGCTTTCATCCTTTGCAGGATTAACAAAAGTAATTATTGTGCTTGGATTATCAGTTTGTATTGGCATATCCAACTGAATTTCATTATCTGTGTCTGAAGTAGACGTTTGAGCTGTTGTATTTGTTGTGACTGTATTATTGTTCCCTACTACATCTGAAACAGAGGTGTCTGTTGTGGCCATCACTGGAGTTATGAGCAAGGAGAATGTTAATAGAGTTGCTACAAGTATTGGTAATTGTTTCATCTGTTGGCAGTAAAGAATTTATTTTATTTATCCATTCTATCAATGAACAGGATTCCTTCCAAGTGATCCATCTCATGTTGTATGCTTGCAGCGTTTATATCATTATACTTTTTTGTTATCCAATTCCCATCGGTATCCTGGAATCGAACTTTGATTTTGTAGTATCTAGACACATTGCCAACTAATTTGGGTACACTTAGACAACCCTCTTCTCCAGAAAACTTTAAAAAACCATGTGGCTCTACTGTGGGATTAATAAATAGTTCCCATTGATCTGTATCATAATTCAATGAATAGAAGACTCGTTTGTTCTTCCCAACCTGGATAGCTGCAATGCCTCCAGCAGGGACATTCCCTTGCTCTTCACTGTGTTGAGCTGTGTACAAAAGGTCTGAAAGAAATTCGTTAAACTCCCCCTCTTTAAGTTCATTGGGAGTAACCAAAAGACTCTTCTGACGTAAGAGTTTCTCTTGATCTGGTTTTGCAATTGTTATGATGTCTAATGATTTTGCCATAGGATAAGTATATCATATCAGTCTATGAGTTTTTCAATACGAAATGATTTCAAATACTTTGGATTAATGCGGTATCCAAGCTTGTATTCTGTTTTGATGAGAGGTTTATCAAGATATGGTCGTAGCTTTTTTCTTATCCTACTTATTAGTGTATCAATAGCCGCATAACTAACATCTCTATGATTATGTGGGAAGTTACGACTGATTGTATTTTTACTTAATATATTGCCTTCTGCCATAATTAATAAAAATAAAAGATGAAATTCTTGATATGTTAAGGGAATTTTCTTATTTAAAATAAAAAATGAGTGAGATGCGATTTCGATTCGTATATCACCCATGTTGAGAATAACGGGTTTCTCAAAGGAAGAGATTAATTGTGAGATTTGTGCTTGTAATAATTCGCAGTGAATGGGTTTAGAGTGATAGATGTTTATTCCAAGACGAAAGGATTCTATCTCACAAACCGGATTCTTAGGGCCAAAGGCAATTATTGGAGTAAATAGATTCTCCTCTCGAATCATTTTTACCATCCGTTGGTTTTCACTATCGGGGATATGTATATCTAAAAGTAGTAAGGAATATTTATTATTTAGGATAGAGGGAATTTCGGAAATGTTCTTTACCCTTGTTAGGCGTACATTGTGGCTTGAAAAGCAGGGTCTTAATATATTGAACAAATGGTTGTTTTCTTCAACTAACAAGACTTTTGGTCCTATCGCTTTCGGAATCATTGTCTATTTTACAACATCAATTCTTACAAATACCTTGCAATTTGATTATTCTTCCTCTGATTTTTCATCAAAATCATCATCTTCGGGATCATAATCATCATTAGCTTTGGAAGGTATTATAAAGGATAGGGCAAATAACAGAGCAAAGGAGAGAATTAAAATTCCTATCAAAATAGTAAAGAATATTGAGTTCATAATTAATTATACATTTTTCTACCCAATGATTTAATACCTCACGATCTAGTTGTGAGATTTCTTTACATATTTGTCGTGTAGCTTTTCATTCAATGAATAGCAACAGCCACAAAAATTTTGTTTGTAAAATCCCCTATTGATGGAATGGTTATGCTCTTTTAATGGATAAACAAGCTTTGTGTCGTTGTCTTCCAATTCCTTTGCGATCTTCTCGATTGCCTCCTTGTCCTGATAGTGGCTTCCAAGCAATGTTGAGGATACATACTCTATGCCTTTTTCTTTTGCGTATTCAAAAGTTTTTGTAAGTCTTAATCCCCAACAACCTAAGCACCTTCTTTCCTTCCCTGCTATGCTTTCAAAATATTCTTGAGGTTTGTAGTCTGGAACAACAAGTTTTATATCTCTGTCCTTATATTTTTCTTTCAAGACTAATTTCACAGCATTGAGTCTTTCCATATATTCTGTTTTAGGATGTATATTGGGATTGTAGTAAAAAAGTGTTAAAGCAGTAGTATTATCTATCTGTTTTTCTTCTTCGAGTGCTTCAACAAGATGAATAAGGCAATCGGCACAACAGGTATGTACGAGTATTTTGTCTGCCATGATCTTTTTTAAGCTGTATTAGATATATTTTAATCATGATAAGGATACTAAAAATGATATGTACATTGCAAATCTGACTTCACTTTGTTATTTTATATTATGTCTAAATATTCGATTAAAATTGATAAATTCTCGAAATCCTTTGGTGAAGTTAAGGCTGTTAAGGATCTTTCATTCGAGGTGAATGATGGCGAAGTATTTGCTTTTTTAGGTACAAATGGATCAGGTAAAACTACAACTATTCGATGCCTGTTGAAGATATATCAGGCAGACGAAGGGAAACTGCTAATTAATGGGAAAGAATATTCTGAAGAATTAAATCAGATAATTGGATATCTTCCAGAAGAAAGAGGATTGTATCGCGATGTATCAGTTATTGATATTCTTACATATACAGCTAGGCTCAGAGGAATAGATTCTGATGATGCTATGAAGCGAAGTCTTGATTATTTGGATATGGTAGGTTTGATATTACACAAGGACAAGCAGATCTCACAGTTGAGTTCTGGAATGCAACAAAAGGTTCAGTTGGGAACAGCATTGATTCATAATCCAGAGATTTTAATTCTTGATGAACCTTTTAAGGGTTTGGATCCAATTAACAGGCAGCTCTTTGTTGATATCCTAAAGGAAAAAGGCAAAAAGGGTGCAACAATATTGTATAGCACTCATGTCATAGATGAGGCGCAGAAAATGGCAGATAGATTATTGATAATTAAGGATGGAAAGAGATTAGAATATGGTTCTGTGAATGAAGTGCGTGCTAACCATGGTAGTAAAAGCATCTTTATTGAATTCTCTGGTAAGGCTCCTGTAGAGAAGAATGAACTATATAGTGCAATCATAACAAATAAAACTGCTGAGATAATTCCAAACAAGGGTATAACAGAAGAAAAGATTTTAGAAAATCTTCTTAAACAAGAAGTGAAACTGGTAAGCTTTAGACTGGATTATCCAAGCCTAAACCAAGTATTTGTAGATATAATGAAATAACTATGAAAAGAAACTATCTAGAAGTTGCAAAATTTGAATTTTTGAAAACAATAAAGAAGAAGAGTTTCTGGTTAGCTACCCTATTTCTTCCAATATTTATAGGTGTAATTGGTCTGGTATCGGGATTATCTTCTGTAGATGCCGCGAAGAAGATGGAAAATCCTATTTCATTCACCAAGGTGTACATATATGATCCGGAGAGTGTAATTAGGTCTGCTTTTTTAATCGCTCCTTTTGAGGTTACTCAAGATTTGAACGCAACTCAAGAGGTTGTAAAACAGGACAAATCGACTATATTGGTTAAATTATCTGATAATTATTATCAGGATCTTACTTTTGACTTGTATTATAGAAAGGATGCAGATTTCATAGGTACTGCTAGCATGCCTACTGTAATTAATGCTCTTGTTAAACAAAGTGCGATTGCGGATATACAGAATCCTGGGGTTATTAATATTTTGAATGGTACTTCTACTACGACAAGCTATACCTATGATGATAATGGGAAATTAGTAAGGGAGGGTTTTGAAAAATACCTTTTACCAATTGCCTCTTTAGTAATCTTCTTTATGGCGGTATTCATATCCTCAAGTTTCTTGCTTCAGAGTGTATCTGCTGAGAAAGAAAACAGGATGATTGAGACCATTCTTTCAATTGTAGATAAGAAATCTCTAATGTTTGGAAAAATGATCGGATTAATGGGTGTTATGTTTGTTCAGCTCTCGACGTGGTTAGTTCTAGGATTTGGGATATACAAAGTGGTGCTTGGAAGGTTTAGTCTTCCAATTCCTATAGATTTTGCTAATATTGACGTCTCTCTGTTACCTTTGAATATTTTCCTTATATTGATGGGCTTCCTCTTCTTTGCAGCCATTATGACGGGTACAGGAGCTGTTGGTACGGGTGCTGAGGATAGCAGAAATCTTTCATCGATATTTATTATCTTGTCTATATTCCCTATGTATCTAATGCAGCTTTTAATCACTGATCCAAATGGTACGATAGCTACAGTGTTGAGCTATTTCCCATTTACTTCGTTTATGGTTCTGCTTATTAGAAATTCCTTTGGAGCGTTGCCTCTTCCTGAGCTTATTATTGGAATTGTGACTTCTGTGGTATACGTAGTCGTAGCTATGTTTATAGCTATGAAGTTATTCGAACTGGGGTGTCTTATGTACAATAGGAGACCTTCCTTTAAGGAAATGCTCTCCTATTTTAAGCGAGGTTAGTTACCTTTACCGTTTGTACTTCCACTACCATTTGAGTTTTCGCCTCCATTAGAATCAGAGCTTACTTCCAGTTCAACTTTTTTACTAGAAGTTAATTTGGTATCTAATGTGTCGATAGCTTTCTGCATATTTGCTTTCTGAGTGGCATCTCCACTTTCAGTTTTTAACTGTTCTTGTGTCATAGTCTGAATATGAGCTTGTATCTTCTCTTGATATTGAAGTCTCAATTCTTCTCTCTGTTCAAGTGTCAGCTTGCTATCCCCATCTGCGACCGTGGTATCAAGCACATCTACCTGAGCATCAATCTCCTCTAATGCGTCTGTTGTATCAACATTCTCTGCCACAAGTGCATCCAATTCAGATAATCTTTCATCTAAGACCTCTGTCTCAAATGCTATTTCTGCTTCTGGATTCAGAATTGCGAGTCTTGTGACTGACTCTGTAAATTTATCTAAAGGGAAAAGGGCGTCTGCAGGAGTTGCGGCATTTGCTTCTCTTACGAGGAAGAACCCACCTACGCCTACAAATACTATCGCAAGGGTGAAAGTGAGAGCTTTTTGTAGCTTCTTGTCCATTGCTTAATATATTGAAAATTTATATATACCTAAATATGTCAGATTTCGATGTTAAGGTCAACCATCTTAGAAGTGTATCTTTTCTTTTGACAAGATGCTATAATACTTTTGCTATTGGAGCGTTCGTATAGACTGCTTTGAGTAATTTATCTCCCAAGTGTATTGGTATAGCGAATATAATTTATTTTTTTATATAAATAATGGGAAACAAGTTATTTGTAGGAAACTTGAGCTGGAACGTCGATGACGCAATGCTTAAAGATTTCTTTAGTTCTGTCGGTACTGTTCTTGAAGCAGTTGTAATAAAAGACAGAATTAAGAACCGATCCAAAGGATTTGGTTTTGTTAAGATGTCTACCGAAGAAGAAGCTCAAAGAGCAATCGATGAACTAAACGGAAAGGAACTTGACGCAAGAGCATTAAATGTATCTGAAGCTAGAGAGGAAACTCCTAGAGAGAACAGATCATTTGGTGATAGAGATAACAGAGGTGGTTACGACAGAAGGTAATCCGTTGTTGTTTTGAAATTAAAGGGAGACCGCAAGGTCTCCTTTTTTTTATCTGTTTGAAATAAATAACAAAAGATAAATGAAGTGAATAAACAGTATTTGTATTAATTCGTGAATTATTTATGGAGAATTGCTTTGACCTATTCAGTCATACCATCTAACTGTTGTTGTGCATATACGGTTAGATTTTTTCTCTTAGCCCAAGTTCTTTGAGTATCAGTTAGAAGTTTCTTTCTAAGTCTAATACTGACAGGAGTAACTTCGATAAGTTCATCATCATTTATAAATGAGAGTGCATATTCTAATGTTAGAGGTATTGTAGCTCTAAGAGAGATAGTTGTAACCTCTGCATGTGACATTCTAACGTTGGTCTTATGTCTTGCCTTACATGGGTTAACCATAATATCTTCTTCATTGTTGTTAATACCGATAATCATACCTTCGTAGATAGCTTCTGAGCCTGAAATGAATAGTTTCCCTCTATCCTGAATAGTTGTTAAGGAATAGCCTAGTGCTGTACCTGTCTCTGAAGACACGATGACACCTTTTCTGAAAAGTTCTGGTTGTTTAATATAAGGAATATACTCTGAGATGAAGCTATTAATAATTGCTTCTCCCTTTGTAGCATTCATCAATACTCTATGAAGACCGATTAAGTTTCTAGTTAATATCTTGTATGTAAATCTAGTTTGACCTTCTTCATTCTCAATATTAATCATTTCTCCCTTTCTATCACTTACCTCTTGAGTTACTACACTCATATATTCTTCTGGAGCATCGATTGTAAGCTCTTCGATAGGCTCACTGATAACACCATCGATATTCTGAAGAATAACCTCAGGCTTACTCAACTGAAGTTCAAAGCCTTCTCTCCTTAATTGTTCAACAAGAATTGCCAATTGAAGTTCTCCTCTACCTGCAACAAAGAAACTGTTTGAACCACTGTTTGTAATATCCAAACTAATATTTAAATTCTTTTCTTGTTCTAATCTCTGAGCCAATTGTTTGTCTGTAACAAACTTACCTTCCTTACCTAAGAAAGGAGATGTATTTGCTTGAAACTTCACTCTCACTGAAGGAGGAGTAATGGAAATCTCTGGAAGTACATCTTGATTGTTAATATCACATATGGTTGCCCCTATCTTTGTTGATTCTAATCCAGTTATAGCGACTATCTCTCCAGCTTTTGCTTCAGTTATAGCCTGCCATCCCATACCTTCTTTTACAAAAAGGCCCTTAACCCTACCCTGGACTTTTTCTTCTTTCCCAGGTTTGTTAGATATCAATATAACTGGGTCGTTGAGCTTAACATTGCCCCTATTAATCTTTCCAATTAGGTATCTTCCTGTGTGTGTATCATATTCTAATGAAGTTACCTGCATCTGGAATGGGCCCTCAGGATCTCCTTTTGGTGCTGGCATACTTGCAATGATCTCATCTAATATTGGTGTAACATCACCTGTTGTGCTGTTAGCAATTGTTAGATCACCTTCTGGCATTTCTTTAAAGATCTTTCCTTCCCTAGCTATTGCATAATACACAGGGAACTCTAATTGGTCTGAATCTGTAGCTAATGCTAAGAAGAGATCTTGTACCCTACTGATTGTCTTTTTAATATTTGCTAATTTCTTGTCGATTTTGTTTACAACAACAATAGGTTTAAGACCCATTTCTAAAGCTCTTTTTAATACAAATTTGGTTTGTGGCATAGGGCCCTCTTTTGCATCTACCAAAAGTAAACAGCTGTCAGCCATATTTAAGGTTCTTTCAACCTCTCCACCGAAATCTGCGTGACCTGGGGTATCTATAATATTGATCTTGTATCCCTTGTATCTGATTGAAATATTCTTTGCACTAATGGTAATACCCTTTTCTCTTTCTAATTCGCTTGAGTCTAAAATCTGTGTTTCAGACATCTCATCTTGATTATCTCTAAAAAGGTGGTTTTGCTTCATAAAAGCATCAACCAGGGTAGTTTTACCGTGATCGACGTGAGCTATAATAGCTATGTTTCTTAAGTTGTTTTGATCAATTGGTGAATATTCCATGACAAGGTAGGATTTTACCACAAAAATGGCAAACTTGATACTATTTTGTGATCAAGGAATTATTCCTTGACCTCTACGCCTCCGAAGATTGCACTTCCAGTAATCTCTAGTACTGGGGATTTAGTCTCTCTGGAAGGTATCTTACTATCCCAGCCTCCAAAAACTCCTGTGCCGCTTGTTACAATTTTACAATCTTTAGGTACTAGTACTTCTACTCCCCCAAAGATAGCGTTTACTGTTAGTTTTGCTCCGTCTTTATGAATTTTTGCATCTCTCAAATCTAATTTTCCCCCACCAAATATGGCAGAGATATCACCACCTTTAAAATCTTTTGAATCCATTCTTTTATCTAAACCCCAGAAGATTAAAGCCTCTGAGACACGATTAGTATCATCGTATTTCTTATCCATATTCATATGTGTATTTTCATTCTTGAAGATAATGGAAAGTCCTATTGCAATAATTGCTACTGGCCATAATACTGCGAAGAAATTCCATGAGAAGAGATGTGTAAATAGAAAGATTGAGCCAATTGAAAGAAAAAGAATAGCGGAAGCGGTATTTTTATCTAACAGCATTTTAAGACCTACTCCAAGCAATGCAGCTGGCCATAGATAGCCTATGACATCACCAGCGTTTAAATTTAACAATGGTAATACGCCTGAGGTTTCAAGGAAGAATATGAGACCTAGGATTATTAAGAGTCCTCCGATTACTAATTTTGAATTTGTGTTCATGATTTTAAATATATGTTAATTAAATTATTTTCTATCAATTGTTAACTCTCCCACTCCTACAGAAGCAGTGATGGTTACTTTCTTTGTAGCAGTATCATAGTTAGTAGATTTGTAGCTTGTTTCTTTCCCTATGCCATCAACAGTTGTATTTTCAAGCTTTATAGATCCTACACCCAGGTCATATGCCACTAATATACCTACATTCTCAGGTAATGTTAGGGTTATCTCTCCTGCCCCTACATTCAAATCTATTGTTTCAGGAATAGCATTTTCACCCAATGTAATATCTAAACTACCTGCACCAACACTTGTTCTAAATGCTTTTACTGTAGCTGAGTCTAGATTTACAATTCCTTCTCCTGCTCCTAAATCAATGGTTATATCTGTTGGTATGGTATTTTGTCCAAGTGTAAGAGTATATTCTGGTGATTTAAAGTTCCACCATCCCCATGTATGTATTCTTGTGTTATCAAATACGGTTGTTAAAACTCCATCTTTAGAGGTGCTCTCTAATGTTGGCTTGTTGGTTTCTGTATAGTCCTTCATTTCTGAGTGAAGGAAGTAGTCTGCAATTTCATCATTCAAATACAGGGTTGAAGCTGCAACATTAATATCTAAATCTCTAGAAGTGATGTCAGTATAGTCTGCAAGGTTAACATAGGAGTCACTTTCTATGAGTTCACTATCATCAATATTCTCACATCTGTTAAATATACAGTTTGAAACGCTTTCTGGTAAGAAAGGTACTCTCTGTGTTTTTGTGAAGAAATATGAGGTTACTCCTATGAAGATTATGAATAGTGTGTATACAATTGGATATACAATCTGTCCTACTTTGTTTTCAGGTAGAATAATTTTTAAACCAGCAAGGATTAATAGGATTGGCCAGAATCTAAATATCTGTAACCATATGCCCCATGGGACTATGTTGGTTGTATTAAGCAAGAAGAGTATTCCAATCGATACTAGAAATATTGCTCCTGTAATGTCTTTTTGTTTTTCCATTTGTTTGTTAATAAAATTACTTCACTTAATATATGTTATCATTTTACCAATAACTTATATATTTTCAATATGTATGGAAAAGAAACAGATATATAGATGTCCAATATGTGGGAATGTTGTTGAACTAATACATGTTGGTGGTGGTACGTTGGTGTGTTGTGGTCAACCTATGTTGTTAGAAGAGGTTAAGAAATCGGAGGAAGGTAATGAGAAGCATCTTCCTGTTGTTACTGTTAATGGTAATGAGGTGAGTGTTAAGGTTGGTAGTGTTCCTCATCCTATGACTGAGGAACATTTTATTCAATGGATTGAGTGTGTTGTTGGAGAGAATGTTTACAAAAAAGAATTAAAACCTAATGAGGTTGCGGAGGCTGTATTAATGGTTGAGGGTGATACTAGCAATATGGTTGTTAGAGCATATTGTAATGTTCATGGATTGTGGCAGGTATAGGTTTGGAAATTGCATAGAGGTGCTTATTTTATTAAACACCTCTATGGTGAAGAAGTTAATCGTCCATAATGTGTGACAATATCTCTTCTTCTGTAAGAATTTCGCCAGGCTTCTTTCCAAAGTTATGATATTTTTGATTGTTAATAATAATCAAACTTATCTTACTTGGAAGCAAGGAGAAAAGCTCTTTACTTAGCTCAATTTCTTCTTCTGTCTGCTTTTGTTGAATTTCTTTGATTCTAGAAATCAAACATCTAGCATACAGTTTATTAAAGCTCAGTAATTGTCGAGCCGTCTCTGAAGGAACATAAATGTGTTCCCCATAAGTGAATGCTTCTCCTTTTGGCAAAAGATCTGCAACGTTTTGCATTTCTTTATTTAAATCTTCCTCACAAATAAATGAGGCTTTCTTTATTTTAATTGCCATTATTAAATCTAATAATGATGCCATAGCATTTCTCCTTAATGAGCGAATTTTGCGAACCGGCCATTATACTACAGGCTTCTGTATCCTTCAACCCCCATTTCTAAACAAATCTTGATATAATAGCTCTCATGTTAAATATAAATAACATCTCTTTAAGTAGAGGTAACAAACAAATATTAAAAAATATAACCTTAACCATGGGTGAGGATGAAAAGGTTGGACTTGTTGGAGTCAATGGAGCTGGCAAATCAACCCTACTCAAAGTTATCGGAGGATATGAAGAATCAGATCTAGGAAACATATCCTTTAAAGGAACAATGTCATACCTAGCACAGGAGACACACAAAGAGATGGATATAAATGATCATCCTGATCTAACCATTGGCGAATACCTCATTATAGAGAAGTGCGTAGATGTAGAGGAATGGGAGATAAAGAAGTTTTTGAATAATCTAAAGATGGATGACAAAGATTGTGATAGTAAATTAGGAGAACTCTCTGGTGGTCAGAAGATTAAGGTAGAAATAATCAAGATATTAATGGAGAAAGCAGATCTCTTAATATTAGATGAACCTACCAACTTCTTGGATATTCCATCTGCTGAGTGGTTAATGAGATACCTTGTTACATACCCTAAGGCTGTTCTAGTCGTTTCTCATGACCTTAGACTTATGAATAAAGGAATAACGAAGATATGGTTCCTTAATGAAAAGATACACGATGTAGAGGTTTACAGAGGTAACTATGAACAATTCTTAAAGGTTAAGGCATTGAGAGATGAATTTCTTGTTAAACAGTTAATTAGTGAAGAAAAGAAAGCAGAAAAAGTATTTGAATTAGCTCAAGGACTGTCGGGTAGAAAAAGTATTAAGGAAAAGAAAAGAGCTGCTAGAAAGTTTGAACAGGCTAAAGAATTAAAGGAGAATGTAAAAGAACTTCAAGTGAAGGTTATGAAAGGTAAGAAGATGCATTTGAATATTCCTGTCCCTATGCAAAGTAACAAATTGGTTTTAGAGATGGATAATATCTCAAAGGCATATATTAAGGGTAAGGAGATATTGAAGGATGTTTCTTGTAATGTACAAAAGAATGATCGTCTTGCAGTTATTGGTAAGAATGGAGCAGGTAAGACTACCCTTTTAAAGATATTGGCAGGAAGATTGAAACAGGATGGCGGTACATACAAATGGGGTTTTAATACTAAGGTAGGATACTATTCTCAAGAGAATGAGGATTTGGATTTTAGCAAAACGGTTTGGGAGAATGTTGAGAAATTGGAATGGGGTACATTAGACAAAAGGAAGTTCTTAGGTGGGTTTTTGATTGCTGGAGATATGATTGATCAGAAGGTTTCTACCCTATCTGGTGGTGAAAAGACTAGATTGGCCTTGGCTAAATTGTTTGCGGGTGGATACAATGTGTTGTTGCTGGATGAACCTACTACTTACTTGGATCCTGATTCACAAAATATATTGCTTCATGCGCTTAAGGAGTACAAAGGTACGATAATACTGGTAAGTCATGAACCTCACTTTGTTAGAGAATTGGGTATCGAAAAGGTTATTTTAATGCCAGAGGAATATTTTGGATATTTTAGGGATGAGTATATTGAGAGGGTTGGTGCTATTTAAATCTTTTCCAAATGGATGATTCTTTTACTATCTTTTCGACTTCTTTTTTAGGAAGGTTACTTTCTACCCAAATGTGTGGAGGTGTAGATTGAAGTTTTTTTAATTCATCAAGAAGATCTTTTTTTGTTATTTTTTTAACTTCCTCAACGTATTTATTGTAATTGTATAATTCATGATACTCAGAATAATTTGTAGCAACTTCGTATGGAAGTTCTTGATCATAGATTATAGTAGTTGGGTAAATGTAATTACTTAGAATATTGTTTATCCATCTAGTCCCTTTATCGGACTTAATAAATTTCTCAATATCATCAAAAATAAAGGTATTAAGATTTGCAAGTAGTTCTGTAACTCTTGAATTCTCGACAATGAATCTTAGGCATACAACATTATGATAGATTGTGAACCAGTCTTCACGATATGCCTGTAGGCCATATATCAGGCCTTTTTTCTCACGAAGTATAATTTGACCGATTTTTCTTATAACTGAATTGAGAATATTCGCTACCGAGTCTTTTTTATAATCAAATCCCTCTGTAATTTCATCAAAAAAGTTTAATTCTAAAGTAGTTCCAGTCGCTTTTTCATCATAGAAATATCCAAGAGTAAGTTTATTAAACAGAGCTATCTTTTTAAGAGTTGGGGCTTCATTTTGGGTATATTTCTTCCCGATTTCTTCCAGCATGTTAACTATTTTTGTTGACAGAATGGAGTCTGATTGTATTGCAAATATAGCATCTCTATTTAAAAATCTGCTAGTAAAATAGCTTTTTAAATCTTTGATACTTATGTTTTTAATTTCTTCAACCTCGCCTATGATATTGTATGCGAATTCCGGGTAAGTTTTTCCTTCTAAGTAGAGCATTTTTTGTATGAAATGATCTTTTGCTATTTGTGGTCGCCTACTTCTTTCAGCTGTGACAATTCGTTTCTCATTTACTAAGGATTTTCTAAATTTCTCAATTGGGAAGTCCACCATACTATTGATCCTTTCGAGAATACGTTCTGCGCCCTTAATGTTTGATGAGCCCCTTAAATCCATATGTTTGTACCAGGTGCTTGCATTCATATTTAATGTGGGACGTGTTTTATCTCCTTCTTGAAATTTGTATATGTCATCCTGCGTTCTAAACGTAGTATTTGGGTTACAGAGCATATGTTCCATTAAGTGAGCACTCCCATGAGGGACTTTTGCCATATTCTCATATATACTTCCAGCTCTTTGAATCGAATAAAAATCAAAATTAACAGTAGCGGGATTCTCTAAATGTATTAACTTAATTCCACAATCTAATTCATATAACCTGTATGTAATATTGTTATACTCATTCTTAAATTCTTGTAATATCTTCATTGGTTATCTTCTTAAATTAATCTCATAACTTCCCATATCCTAATCATAGCATAGGTATCTAACTCACAATACTTCAATAAGTTTCTACTCATGGTTTCTTTTTCTTCGTCTGATTTATTCCCATATACAATCTCTTCCCAAACAACCATAGCCTCAGTACCATTAGAAACCTCCATACCATGATATGTTAAATCAGGACATATAACTGGTAAAACCTTTTTAATACTCCAACTACCCTTAAACTTAGGATCAACATACATCTGTTTACTAAATATATCTCCCAAATCCTTAACCCTACTATTAACCATTATGAAGAAATCCTCATATTCTGGATATATTTCACCCATCTCCTTGTTTCTACCCATTTCAAATGATTTGTTCCATGTTAATATGCTTCCTGTTTTACCAATAACCTTCTGTAATTCAACAGGGACAGACTTCATTGGATCCTCCTGGGTTGTGGAAAGATATTCATAGTGTTCTAATTCTGTTTCAGGAGTTCTCTTAACATGTAGGGAATATTGAAATACGACATTCTGATATGGTTTGTGACCATTGTATTGTGGTATAGCCCAAGCATAGGTTTCGTAATCTAGGAAATACAGCGGAAATATTAATCCTTCAATATCACTTCTTACTGCATATGTATCGATGATTGCTCTATTCTCTTTTGTTGCTTTTACTTGTGTTTGTTGTTTAGTACTCAATTTGAAATTCTCAGGAATACTCCTCATATCCAAGATATCCATATCTCTAAGCATTCTCACCTTCTTCTCCCCTATCATACCTACATCATAGATTGAATATTCTGGTAGTGTAGGA
>JAHISI010000010.1 GCA_018818345.1 Patescibacteria group bacterium
CAAACACATCAATTACACCATCTTTATCTTCATTCAAGGCCCCCACATCTGCACGTATCTGATCATATCTTTGCTCAAGCATAGGAATATATTTTGCATTAGCACCTGTATATGTCTTTCGAAGATACTCATATACTAAATCTGTTTTTTTATCAGAGCTTTTTCCGCTTATCAATGCACTTTGAAATGCGTTTTTCTTTTCTTCACTCATAGATTCCCAGCCACTTCTACCAAAAATTTCTCTTCCTACTAATGCTGCACTTCTACTAGCAACATAATTTTTTCTAGAATCATCACTCCCTCCACTCACAGCAAACGCTGATGCAGCCGCAAAAGCTCTCCCAGCTTCAGCTTCTCTACCCGAGCTATCTGCTTGATAGTGCATTCGTATAGCCTTTTTAGCATCAAGATCTAAATTGTATTTATGTGCCCAAGCATTTGCTACTAAGCCCTGATGCACTCTACCCAAAAACGCTGCTTTTGTTGCTTCCCTAATACCCATCTTCGCAGCATTCTTAGGTTTATCAAAAAATTTATTCGGATCATCAAGGAATCCTATTAAACTTGTCGTTGTCAATTTGGAATTAAGAGATCCTGATTCTGTTGCTTTTATTCTTCCGAACTCAATAGTCAAAGCATCATTCATATTGGAAAGTATTTGATCTGTTACATACATCCCCGGTTGTTCTAATGCAGCAGCAAGACCATCTACAACCTCTTTTGAAGTAGAAATACCTGTAGATTTTATAGGTTTACGTTTGTCTGGCTTTTTTTTAGCCTCTTTAAATATGAAGTCAAATATCTGACCTAATACTTCTTCTTCCCCTTTTGATTTCTTTCCTTTTCCCATTAAAATTTTTCGTTTGTGAACAAGTTAGGCTATTTTCCTGCAAACAATCCACCAATCAAAGGCATTTTAGCCATACTCATCTTCGCCCCAGCCATAGCATCAGCAGCAGCTTTGTTTGTCTCAAGAACAGGTACGATTGCTTCTGCGAACTTAGGTGCCTGACATGCATAGTAAAGAACAAATACTCTCAAGGCGAATGAAATTATTAAACCGACATAGCCCTTATCGGAATCTAATACTGCAGCAGTTGTTGCTGCATCTCCTAAATTCGCACCTGTTAACTTATCCGGAAGACTTAGTAATACCCCTGTTGATTGAAGTAAAAATATTGGTATATTGATAATAAAATACGCGATTGGGAAAACCAATACATTCCTTACAATACTTGTAAGCCAGTTCATCTTCATGTTTTCTTTTCCTGGTAATGTGCCCAGCATAATGGTTAGTGGACCAATAACAACGTTAAGTAAAAGCTCAAAATATGCTTTATACAATGTTATTAATAGTTTAATTGCACCAACAAATACAACTCCCGCTCCGATAATTGCAGCTAATATTCCAACGATTCCCATTAACATTGTTTTATCCAAAGCCCAAACAAGTTTAAACCACCCTCCAACTATCCCAGAAGAGAAACTTTGCAAAGCTGTCGATATATCCGTATTTACTACATTAACATATTGTTCTCCCATATCCTTACTAAATAGTTGTCCAAAGAGAGGACCAAATTTTCCTATTGAAATACTTTCGCCATTGAAAATCGAATACAATAACGAAACAATTACTCCCCCGAAATCTATTATTATTCCTGCAATTGCAAAACTAAACGTTACTAATATCAAACTTACAATAACACTTGGTATAGTATTTCCTATTGACACCAAAGTTTGTCCACCAAGCTTACTTCTGAACATAATCATGAACCCTATCACGATCATTATAACGACGAAGAATATATACGATATATTTCTCATTTGATTCCAAATTGGCGCTATCCCAGAATCTATTAGGCTCTGATATCCAGTAACATTTGTTCCATCAGCAGCTGCATACAGACCAGTACTTGCTTCTCTGTGTCCAGGAACCCATTCGTCCTGTAAATGCGCGAGAACATTAACATTTGCTTGATTTTCATAAACAAATGCTAAAGCATTATCTGAGAAGCCTATCAAACCCATTTTCATATCTGCTGGAATATCTGGATTGTTCATTAAAGCATTCGCACCACCTGTATATTCTGGTGCCATAGTAGACAATACTATCCACGCAGTATTCAACCCTAGTTGACCAGCATGACTTGTCATATTATCTTCATCAGAAGGTACTGTAGTTGTGTCTGTGGAACTGGCGTCATTATAAAAAGCTTTTGTTCCATTCCAATCTGGAGATATCTTGATATCATCTTGTGCATACACATTCATAACGCCAAAGAATAAGAACATGCTTGAAATTGCTATAAAAGCTGTTTTAAACATCTTCCTATTAAAAAGACTGTCTACTTTTCCTAGGAATTCGTAAGTTTTGGATACGTAACTCATACTAAATATTTAATTAATTTAAATTATTACATTGAAATCAGTTCTTCTGATCCTCTTTTAACGGTTTCGGCTTTTAAGTATTCCATAAATTGTTCATCACTCATTGTATCATCAGAACCTGGGTTACTATCATATGCGGAGGCAGCATTCTCATAAAAAAGATATGACATATCCCATACGCATTTAACCTTAACATCAAACGAACTTGATTTTCCTGTTACCCTTGCGATACATGGTGTTAAAACATATATAGGGACATAAGCTTTTGCTGTCTGAGGATCCATTGCAGAAGAATTTCTTGCATCCATATATGAGTTAGTTTCTTTAAACATAGGATTCATTTTAACTACTAAATTCTGAGCACTTACGCATCCGGTATCTTCCTCAGGATCACATTGATTCCAATCATGTGATGGGAAAAGTGAAGCCAATGTACCAGTCAAAATATTCCATGGATTAGAACAAATTGTAGGATTGATTATTGAGAGCATACTGAAATCTCGATAATCTGGACACTGTCCTTCAATTTCGATTGCATTCTCTGTCTTTTCCGTTTCCAAGTATCCAGGAGTTTTGAAATTTATTGCTGCAAAAACAGCTGAAGAATCGTTTGTTTTCTTTGGATTAGGATTTGAGATATTGTTACACTCAGGACAATCACTCTCTACATACTTATCTACCACGATATTTCCCTGAGGCTCTGCATTCGGGGTATCAGATGTAGTAACAGAATATTGAGTTCCAAAGTTCTTTTTAACAGGAGCACTTGCCAACCTTGCCTCGGCTTCATCGTGACCCTCACCTGGAGTTGTAATAACATCTGTTTGTTTTTTATCGAATTGCTCTCCCGCAGGTTTATATACTCCTGGATTATTTCTATTTGAATTCTCTATATCATATTTACTTGAGCCTGAAAACAGAATCAACGGCGCTGTAATAGAGTCCATTGTGATACTAACTTCTGATGCTAAAAATGTTTTACCATTTATACTGAATTGATTTTCTTTACTTTTTACACATGCTAAACTTCCAGAATACAAACTATTTGTAGTACATCCTCCTGTGGATGCTCCTAGGACTGTGTTTTGAGTTGGAGATTTTACAGGGGTAATATCAGATATTTCACCACTATTATCCACTAAGAAAAACTTAGATGTAACATCATTGTTCTCTTCCGCAACTGTTGTGCCACAGCAAGTTGAGGCCTGAATATTACTATCCTCAGCTACAACATTATTAACTTTGGTATACTTAAATACTACAAACCCAAACACTCCAAGTACTAATAGTAGTAATAAAGCTTTCTTGTTTTTCTTTGTTTGGTTATG
>JAHISI010000001.1 GCA_018818345.1 Patescibacteria group bacterium
AGAAATCAAATCTTTAATATTTGTGGAAAGCAATTTTGTAATTATCTGGTTCGCAAGATCTGCGAGGAAAGTTGTCTTTTGTGTAGATCCTGGTGTGAAATCCTCGTGCATTTGGAATATTTTGGAGTAAAGGTTCTCACTTGTGACTATTTCTGTCTCACCTGGTACTTCTATACCACCCCACTTGTCCAAAAGTTTTTGCATGAAAGATATATCTATTGTTATGACTCCGTCAAGATCATTCCCTTTTCCTAGTGCAGCAATATATGGTTCTGCAGATACCTCGGTCTCAGTTAAATCGGGATACCAGTTAATTAAAGAGAATGGCCATGTAGTTATGCCCAATGCTTGTTGCATAGATTTTGGAGCAGTGAATGTCTTCCCTTGGACTTTTAAGGTTCCATCGGCATTGTAAATATCATCTACAAACAGTTCTCGAATCTGTCCCCCTTCTATACCTACAACACCATAGCTTGTTAACCATCCACCTGTGCTTCGAAGCTCAGATTCATTTTGCAAAAGAACAAGATATCTTTGTCTTTCATTTGTTCCAAGTAGATCTGGAAGAAAAGCTACTATTTCTTGAAAAGTTTGGGTTCCAGTATTCAATTGAGCGATTAGGTCTTTGATTGAAGATATGGTATCTCGGGTAAACGAAGGGAATTCATTGATGTTAACCTGGTTTATGACTCCATTTGCAAGGGATATTTTGTAGGCAGCTTCCTTAACTTTGTATCCGTTGTCTGAGATTTCGTTAAGATACTCGGTATATTCCCGGGTGGTCTTTGGAGTTGAAGATTGAAAATCCACGGAAGGTTCGAAATCTTGGATATATTGTGCTAGAGGAGTTATTGCTCCGAGCATATTCTTGGCTCCGTCAGTGGCATACTGGGCACTTAGAAGAAGTTGCGTAGTATTAGCATAAAGAGTTTCTTTCCCAACAAGTTTAAACGCCCACTGAAGATTATTAAGACTAGTGGAAACTCTTTCAACATTATTCTCAATTTGTAGAATTTTCTTTTCACTTGTTGTTGAATCCATGCTAAATACAGAATCTTGCAAATTCTTTGAAGTGTTGGAAATAATAATGAGACCAAGCGTGGTTCCAATGAGAGGATAGATTAGGAAATATGTAACCAATATGGCTGTAATTGTTAGTATGGAAGTTTTTATGATTTGTCCCCAGCTAATCTCTTTTTTCTCTCTGGGATGATTTTTAGGTGCAGAAGTTCGATTAAGTGGATGAAGTATGTGATCAAAAAATTCGCCTAGTTTTGTTTTTGAGGTTTTTACGCTCTCGGCAATACTCTTTTGTGGTTTTTCTGCATAGTCCCAAGTCTTGCTAATATCATCGTAGTAGGTATGAATTTGATCTATCAGGGATTCCTCGAGTGTTACCTGTTGTGCCCAACCGTATTTCGAAGCGTGTGGGGCTGGAACATACAAATCCTGCATGATGAAGTCTCGATCGGTATTCTCAACAAATTTTATTGATTGTGCTTCAGTGTTTAATTCGAGTAGTTTGTATGCAATTGAAAGAGTTGTGTAATTATTTTTATTTGCTAGTGTTAGGACTTCTCCTTTGGTTTTGTCAGAGAATGTTAATTTGAGAATCCCATATACTGCATCTTTTTCATCAATTAAGTTGTGGAGATCTAGTCCCTCCCCCTTTATTACTATCTGGGGCTTTTGTGTTGCATCCTTAATTAGATTATGAATTGTCTCATTGTCAATTTTGAGAATCCCTTTTCCAATGGTTGATCCTAGTCTTAAGATCCTAATATTTAAATTGGTCTTATCTCTAAACTCAGCTGCTAGTGTTTCGCAGTATTTTTGTAATTCAATATTGGAATATGGAGATGGGGATGCAAGTTTTAAATTATTGACCCTATTTGCAAGTTCTCTATTTAGAGTCAAAGAGGTTATTAAGGAGAATTTCGCATTATTTTTCTTTGCACTCTTGAGAGATTCCTCCAGATGGCCAGCTTCTCGAATGAATTCTTTACTATCAAATTCTTTTGATACAAGTGCATTGTTGAGGAAGTAGAAGAGATAGTCATATCTTTTTATACTTTTAAATACGCCATCTAGCCCTTTAAATTCAAAGAAATCTACTAATGGAGAACCTTTAAACTCTGAGATATATTTGTTAGTTTGGGAGTTGTAGTTATCAACGATAATTACATGACAACCTTGTTCTACAAGAGTTTTTGTAATTAGATAGCCCTGACGATTTCCTCCATGTATTAATATGGATACCGGAGTTTGAGCCTTAATTTTTTCAAGTTTTGAATTACCCATACTAATCACTTACTGTATCAAAATTAACTGGGATTGGGAAATGATATGTTTTAAGATTTAATTG
>JAHISI010000011.1 GCA_018818345.1 Patescibacteria group bacterium
AAGGGCATGCTCCCATTTTGGTAAGTTCTGTTTGTTGATTTCGTTGTAATCCATTCTTTTATCTCCTCTCTAATATGATATTTTCGCAAATAGATAGTAAAGTCTCTGCTTTCTCTTCTGTATAATCTTTTGTGTTAAAGTTGTTAATTTCTCTAAATAATAATATCTTCCTGCATTTGTGAGTGATTTCACTGTCACCTCTGTCTAGTTTTCTGTGGCAGTTTGGGCAAAGGTTTATTAAATTGTAAGACTTATAGGGTCCGCCTTTTTCATGCTCTTTCCAATGAGCTTTATCTAGAGGAATTTCTTCACCGCAACATTCGCATGCGGGTAGGTCTCGTCCTGGTACGGTACTCCTTAGTTGGGAGTCTTTCTTTGGTAAGTTTAGCATTTGGAACCAGGAGCGCCTGTTACCTCTTAAGTTGTTTGCAAATATCAGGTTTTTTGAAACTCCCCATTTTGCTGCAAAACGTTTCTGTCCTAAATCGCCGTGAAGATAATTTCTATTGTAATCATCTATAAAATCCAGGCCAAGTTCTTTTTCCATAGCAATCATTTTAGGAGGTTTTTCCCCTGGGGGTGTAGGAAGAAACTGCCCTGTCTTGGGATCTAAGTTAGGTATATATGTATTTATAATATCCTTTTTAAATAATTTATATTACAAGAACACTATACAATAAAAACTGACCGGGTGCAACGGGTGTCACTGGTGTGGTTTTGTTTCGGGAGAAGTTCGTAAAATCATCAACTGGGGTGTACGGAATATACAAATCCGAATGCTTGATTTGACAGTAGTAACAATCTATAAGGAAAGTTCGGGAGTTAGTATTCCATAATACGGAATGGACGGGACTCGAACCCGCAACCTTCTCAGTGACAGTGAGATGCTCTAACCAGTTGAGCTACCACTCCATAATACAGTGAGAAGTATATCAAACTATGTAAAAAATGACAATTCCCATATCTACGTGGTAAGATATTACGCATATGAAAGAATGCGCTTCAATACTCTCACTTTTCACCTCTGATGTCTTACTTCGTATAGACAAAGAAGGCAATATTCTTGAGATACTTCTTAATACTCAAAAAGGATTCGATATTTCAGGTATAACCTCAATATACAAACTCTTCTCATCGGAAGAAAAAGTACGAGTAAAGAGAGCTATCGCAATGGGATTTAACAGTAAAAAGAAGTTCATGGAGATTAACGAAAACCTTGGAATAGATCAGTATGTAGACGTAGATGTAGCACAATACAAAAAAGACATATATATGTTCATCAGGTTCTTTGTATCAAACAGACAAAAAGAAGTAGAATATGAAAGATATGTAGAAAGCTTACTCAATCTCTCCGAAAAAGATCCATTAACCCAAGCGTACAACAGACATGGCCTCTTTGAAAAAGTTCGCAAACTCATATCCTTTAGTGATCCAGAGAAGAAGATTGGAATCATATTTGTTGACTTGGATAACTTAAAAAAGATCAATGATACTCATGGACACAAGGCTGGAGACAAAGCATTGCTTTCCATAACCAAAATTCTAGTATCAACAGTAAGACAAAGAGATATTGTAGCAAGAATAGGTGGTGATGAATTTGCAGTTGTAGTTGAAGAAATGTCAGGAAGCCAAAGCACAGCATATGGTTTGTCAGAAAGACTTGTAAAAGAATTCAGAAAACAAAAAACAAAGGATTCTGTAACAGCATCTCTAGGCATACATGTATTTAAAATTGCAGATCTTCTAGCGAATTCTAAGAACCCAGAGGAATTTGAAAAGGCATTCTCAAATGAAGTTGCAAAAGCAGATAATGCAACGTATGAAGCCAAACAAGCTGGCAAAAACCAATCCAAAGTTACTCCAGAATTTCTTGAATATTACAAAGCAAAATCGATAGCATCTAAGTAATCTTCCTTAGGTCTTAAACCTACTAAGGTATTAACTACCTCACCATTCTTCATGACCAAGACTGTAGGAATACTCATAACCATATATTTCTGTGCTACTTCTCTTTCTTCATCCACATTTACTTTCCCAATCTTAGCTTTACCTTCATATTCATTAGCAATTTCTTCAATAACTGGACCTAATGCTTGGCAAGGACCACACCATGGTGCCCAGAAATCAACTAGGGCAACACCCTCATATTTTAAAACCTCATTCTCGAAAGAATCATCTGTAAAATGTATTAAACTCATTGTAGTAATATAATAACTTAAAAATATCGGAATAGTGCGTATTTACGATATTCCTAGTATAATTATACCATGCTTAGAATAGACATAAATCAGAAAAAAGAAGAATCAAGACAAAAGGCTGTATCCATACTAAAAGATGGAGGCCTTTTAATATTTCCCTGCGAAACCTGCTATGGTCTTGGATGTGACGCAACTAATCCTAAAGCCTTAGCCAAACTTCTTGATTACAAGAAATTTAGAGGGTCAAAACCAATATCCATAGCTGTTTCTGGAAGAGAGATGGCAGAGAAATATGTTGAAATTAATGAAATGGCGGATAATCTGTACAAGAACTATTTACCTGGACCAATCACAGTCATATCTATGAGTAAGGGTGAGTTAGTCCCACCAGTAGTATCCATGCAAGGTGCTGTAGGTGTTCGATATCCTGACTATGATTACCTTCTTGAAGTTATCAAAGCATTTGGCAAACCAATTACATCGACTTCTGCAAATGTATCTTACAAATCAGCACCATACAATATTGATCAATTAATGAAAGATCTCCCAAAGAAAAGTAAGGATTTGGTAGATCTAATCCTTGATGCAGGTACATTACCACAGAATCCTCCTTCGACAGTACTTGATACTACAATGAATCAACTGTCAGTATTAAGACAGGGAAAATTAGAATTTGAAAATGCATTGATTAAAAACAAAAAGATTGAAGAGAAGAAAACAAAGTTAACGGAAGAAACAATTAAATTAGGAAAAGAATTCGCGGATAAATATCTCAAAGAAGATATACCTATTGTTGTTGCTCTTAGTGGAGAGCTTGGTGCAGGAAAAACACAATTTACAAAGGGGATAGCCCAGAGCTTAGGTATAACTGAGATTGTAAATTCTCCAACATATACGATTATTAATGAATATCCATATATGAGAGATGGGCACAAGAAGGTATTAGCCCACATGGATACATGGAGATTGGAGAATAATGAATTAGAAAAATCAGGGCTCATACAACATCTAGAACAAGGAAACATTGTAGTCATAGAATGGGCAGACAAGTTCTACCAAGAGATTGCTGCTCTATGTGACAATATGAATATCCCAATGTACAAGGTAGTGATTAAATATATATCATTGGAGGAAAGGAATATTGAAATATATGAAGCATAAGCAACCATTAATAATTGCATTTGATACAAGTTGTGATGATACATCTGTAGCTATTCTGGAGGGACGTAAGGTACTCTCAAGCGTGGTTTCTTCCCAAGTAGAAATACATGCTCAATGGGGTGGTGTTGTACCAGATATTGCTAGAAGAGAGCATGAAAAGAATATTCCTATGGTTTATGAAGAAGCTCTTAAGAAAGCAAAGATTAAGATTGAGGATGTCGATTATGTTGCTGCTACATATGGCCCTGGTTTAGCGATTGATTTAGAAGTTGGTTTGGCTTTTGCAAAGGAATTAGCTATTAAATATAACAAGCCATTTGTACCTGTAAACCATATGGAAGGACATATGTTCTCGGGATTATCTCTAAACACTAAGGGTAATGGATTGGTACCTGGAGATATGAGTGAGGTTGAGAAACTTTTCCCTGCTTTAGGACTATTAATCTCTGGTAAGCATACAGAATTGGTATTAGTTGAGAAAATAGGTAGTTACAAAAAATTGGGAGAAACATTGGATGACGCAGTTGGAGAAGCTTTCGACAAGGTTGGTAGGATGCTTAACTTTGGATATCCGGGTGGTCCAGTAGTTTGTGAATTTGCTAAGAAGGGTGTATCAGGAAATATTAAATTTACAATACCAATGAAAAATAGTGGAGATATGAATTTTAGCTATTCTGGGCTTAAGACTGCAGCTTTGTACAAGACTAAGGAATTAAGGGAAGCTGGTAAGCAAGACAAGGAATGGGTATATGATTTTTGTAGGGGTTTCCTAGATACGGTTATTGATTCTCTAAATCTCAAATTGAAAATGGCATTGGAGAGAAACCATAGTGTTAAAACTTTGTTTGTAGGTGGTGGTGTGTTTAACAGTGAAGAGATTGTAAGGAAGATTGGGAATATAGCTAGATCATATGGGCTTAACTATATATATTCGGAGCAGGAGTATAGAGGGGATAATGCAGGGATGATAGGGGTGAGTGCATATTTTAATATACTTAATGGTAAGTATATATCTAATGTAGATGAGATTAGAAAAGTGGATAGAGATCCGAGACTAAGTTTGTAAGATAGAGTTGACAAGCAATTATCGATAGGGCTATCATTACATAATAAGATTAGATAGAGAATATCTATGAAAATAACAAATGCTACGCGTAATCATGCAGAATACATTAGTAGTCTTTTAGCAAGTCATTTCTCAAAAGCAAACCAATTTTTTGAATATCCAAAGTACAAAGATAGCTATGAGATAATGTTGAAACATGTTTCAAAAAGGATTGAACTTGAGGAGGGAGGATTTGTTTATTTTGTTGCGGAAGATGAAATGGGCTCTTCAGTTGGCTTCATAAACGTTTTAATAAATGAAGATCGTGTTGGGAGTATTTTAGTGACAATAGCGGATACAAAAGATATTGCTAAAGAACTAATCTTAAAGGCAATATCATATCTTGAAGAACAGGGAATAAATAATATTCAAGGAGAGATTTTTGAGTTTGAATCAGACTTAAAGGAGATTTATTCTGAAATAGGAATAAAAAATGAACTATTAAATTTTAAATTATCAATATAATATGACAAACGAATTAACGGGTTTGGATGAATTAGGGCAAATAGAAAACGAATTAAAGGCAAATTTCTTTGCCGAAACAACTACAGCTTGTGCAACAGGAACCTGTTCATAAGGATAATAAAGGATTTCGTAGAATTATCAGGGAAAAGATAGCTTTTTCATGGAGCTTGGACGAAAAATCTCATATTTATTGGATAAAGCAGATAGAGGATTATCTTCTTCCCACTCTAATATACAATTTCTACTCTCAAAATAAGATAAAAGATTTCAGCGCTTATCTAGATAAGGTTGATCTTCAAGAAAAGAACTTTCGACAGATTTCTAATGCAATAGAAGGGTATTTGGCAATGGGAGAAGCCTATCCTTTGAACATTAATGGGAAAATCCTTGGTGATGCTCATCCTGGTGGAGTGACAAAATGCTTTTCAAATAAAGTTATTAAATATTCCAAATATCCTGATTATGGTGAATTGCTTTTCTCTCTATCTGCACTGATATTCCCGGATCATGACAATTTCTTTCCAAAAATTATTAAGAAAGGAAATTCATTTGAGAGGGAATATATTCAAACGAATCTTAAAACTAAAAAAATTGAAGACGTACAAGAATACTATTTTAATCTTGGAAAAATACTTCCTTTTCTTTTAATACTTAGAGCCATAGATATCAATGCAGAAAATATGATTATAAATCTTCCATATCCGGTATTTTTTGATATGGAAACAATTTTTTCGGGGAAATTAGATGGAGAGTCTGATGAATATGGAATTAAAAATACAGGAATAGTAAAAATAGGAAATAATGATAGTAGTGTTTTAACGGGTGGCCTAACTGAACATGCTAGTTTGCTAAAACCGTTAATCTGTGGAGATCAATATAAACCATATATTGGTTGGCGGACACAATCAAAGGGAATATATGAAAATATTCCTGTATTAAACGAGGTCAAGGCGCATCCTATAAAATATGTGGAAAATTTATATGAAGGATATAAAAAAAGTGTACGGAAAATTCTTGAAAAGAAGAACGAGATAATTCAAATTGTAAATCAGAGTAAATCAATCACACGGGTAATTATTAGACCAACTCGTATGTACCGACTTTTTGTGCTTAAGAGTTGTTATCCGCAAATTTATACGAAGCAAACGAGAGAATCTTACTTAAAAGAATCTCTCGAAAATTGTGGCTATATTCACCAATTAAAGATCGGCAACCTAATTGAAAATGAGGTTCTTGCGATGTTAGATTTCCAAATACCTGTTTATTATACAAAGATAAAAGAAAAGGGAGTTTTTTCTGCTTCTGGAGAAGTGGTAGCGAAGTGGAATGAATCGCCATATGAGGTTTGGAAGAGTTATATAGAAGTCGCCGATGATGAATACTTTTCTAATCAATGGGGAATTATTAAAGATTCTATTGGTTAAGAATCTCTTCTATTTCCAATAATCTATTGTACTTCGCTAACCTTTCTCCTCTATCAGGACCTCCAAACTTACACTGTTGTGCAGGAGTACCTACTGAAAGATCTGCAATCATATCATCATTGGTTTCTCCACCTCTGTGAGAAATAATGGCTGTCATATTGTTATCAACTGTTAATCGTATAGCATCTAAAGTCTCAGTAACTGTACCGATTTGGTTGAGCTTTATAAGTACACTGTTAACAGTCTTTTCATCTATAGCCCTCTGTATTCTCAATACATTTGTAGTTAACAAATCATCTCCTACTATTTGATATTTTGATCCATGCTTTTCCATGAAGGTATCCCATGTATTCCAATCCTCTTGATCAAATGGGTCTTCAATTGAGAACATAGGATATTGTGTATACCATTCCTCTTGTAATGCCATCCATTCTTCGGATGTAAGCTCTTTGTTCTCTCTGTGAAGGGTATATACTTTTTTCTCAGCATTGTAGAACTCAGAAGCAGCAGCATCTATAGCTATCTCAAAATCTTCACCAGGTTTGTATTCTGCTTTTACAATCCCTTCCATTATGATATCAAATGCTTCTTTGTTACTCTGTATCTCTTTAGGAGCATATGCTCCTTCAAAACCTACACCCGTGGAATATCCTTTTGCTTTAAGAACATCTCTAATTGTATGGAATATATCAGTTCCGGCTTTAAATGCATCTGCAAAGCTATCAAATTTGTCCATCTTTGGAGCCACCATGTATTCTTGTATATCGGTAGACCAATCTCCATGTTTTCCACCTTCTAATACCAATATTAATGGGCGAGGGAGTCTTAATGTTTCTGGATTGTAATCCTTGTCTTCATATATCATTCCAAAATATTCATAGAGTTGTAATCCTAATGCATTTGCAGAGGCTCTACAGAATGCCATCGAACATGAGAGTATTGTATTACCACCTAACTTACTCTTTTGAGTTGTACCATCTAAATCAATTAGGAAATTATCAAAATCTTTTTGACTTGTAAAATCTCTTTCTTTTATGGCTTCTGATATTACAGTGTTTACATTTTCCACTGCCTTGGAAACGTGTCCATCTTCATCTCGAAGTTCTAGGACTTCACTAGTCCCTGTAGATGCTCCAGATGGGACTTCTCCTTTTCCTTTGTCACCACTCCATAGCTCGACTTCTGTTGATATGGTAGGTATTCCTCTTGAATCTAATATTTCTCTTGCGTGTATGTTTTGGATTTTCATATGTGTGCTTTTTCTATATTATTCTATTATTCTAGCAGAGGATTGGGGAATTGTCTTTAGGTATATAGTTTGGTAGAATCATTCATATGTTAAGCCGAGGTGGTGAAATTGGCAGACACGCTACCTTGAGGTGGTAGTGGGAGTAAAATCCCTTGCAGGTTCAACTCCTGTCCCCGGCATATTGTTATGGACGACTAGCTCAGCTGGTTAGAGCATCTCG
>JAHISI010000002.1 GCA_018818345.1 Patescibacteria group bacterium
AGGTATATGGTAACTGAGGTAGATAAGGATAAAAAGGTTGAGATTGTTGCCAAAGCAGAAGATTTACAAAGACAAGAAGTTGAAGCATTAAATACGGAATTAGAAGCAGAATTAAAAGCTACAGAAGAAATGTTCGCAGAGAACATCAAAGAAACTAAGAAAGGAAAAGAAAAGTCTAATGAATTCAAATTGAGTCAATTAGAACATAAGAGAAATCAAGCATTAGCAAAGGTAAGAAAAGAATATGCAGAGAAAGAAGAACAATTAGATGCATTCTATATCAAAGTATTCCAAACAATTGAGAAATTGAAAGTTGGAACAGTTTTAAGTGAAGATGAGTACATGAATCTTGAAGAGAGAGATCTCCTCTTCTTCGAAGCATTGATGGGAGCAGAAGCTGTTAAGAAAATGCTTCAGAATATGGATGTTGAAAAAGAAATTAAGAAATTAAGAAAAGCAGTTGAAAAAGAAAAGGGTGAGAAGAAAGCTGCTACAATTGTTAGAATTCAATATCTTGAAGGATTTAAGAAGAATACAATTGATCCAAGTTGGATGATTATTGATATCCTTCCTGTACTTCCTCCAGAACTTAGACCTATTATCCCTCTATCAGGTGGTAAATTTGCTACATCAGACTTAAATGACTTGTACAGAAGAATCATCAACAGAAATAATAGATTGAGAAGATTGATAGAGATTGGTGCTCCTGACGTTATCTTGAGAAATGAAAAGAGAATGTTACAGGAATCAGTTGATGCATTAATAGATAACTCACATAGACCTTCTAAGGCTATGATGAACAATAAGCGATTACCATATCAGTCATTAACAGATGATCTAAGAGGTAAGAAGGGATTGTTCAGAAAGAACTTGCTAGGAAAACGTGTTGACTACTCAGGTCGTGCTGTTATCGATGGAGATCCAAGTTTGAAATTTGACCAGTGTGGTTTACCAAAATCAGTAGCTTTGGAAATGTTCAAACCATTTGTCATTGCAAAACTTTTGGACAGAGAAATCGCTCCAAATATTAGAATGGCAAAAGAGATGATCGAAGAGCAGGAAGATATCATATGGGATCTCTTAGAAGAAGTAATCAAGAATAAACCTGTATTACTAAATCGTGCTCCAACTTTGCACAAATATAGTGTACAAGCATTTTACCCTAAGTTGGTAGAAGGTGAAGCAATCAGAATCCACCCATTGGTATGTAAAGCATTCAATGCTGACTTCGATGGTGACCAAATGGCAGTACATATCCTCTTAACTGAGGAAGCAAGAAACGAAGCTGAAAGAGAAATGATGTCCTCAAAGAACATTATAAACATCTCTAACGGTCAGATCTTAGCAAGTCCTGCAAAGGATATGTTGTTAGGTTTCTACCTAATGACTGATTTGCATGAGACAAAGAAACCAAGAATATATCCAAATGCGGAAGATGCAATAAGAGCATATGAAAGAGATACTGTAATTGATATTAATGAAGAAATACTTGTGAGAATTAAGGGTGAAGAAGTTAGAACTTCTGTTGGAAGAGTAATATTCAACACAATTCTTCCTGATGACTATAGATTTGTAAACGAAAGAGTAAACAACAAAACTGTTAATACAATCATTGATGATATTAAGAATACTAAACCAATGGAAGTTGTTGTAGAACTATTAGACAATATGAAGTTGTTAGGTTTCAAATATGCAACAGATTTAGGATTCTCTTTCGCAATGGAAGATTGTAATTTAGATTTCAATCTTGAAAGTGCATTGAAGAAGATGGAAGAGAAGGATGAACAATTGCAGGAGAACTACTTACAAGGTTTGATGACAAAGAGTGAGAAGATAAATATCTCTACAACTATGTGGGATGACTTTGCAAATGAATTAGCAGATGAGGCATGGACCAAATTAGATAAACATAACTCTGTATATGAGATGGTAGAATCTGGTGCAAATGGTGGTAAGATCCAGGCAAGACAGGTTTTGACTATCAAGGGTGTTGTTAGAGACTCAAGAGGTAACTGGGTACCAATGCCTATTAAGAGCAACTACCGAGACGGTCTTGGAGCATTCGAATACTTTGTAGCTGCAAATGGTGGTAGAAAAGGTATTGCAGATAGATCCCTTAAGACTTCATCTTCTGGTTACTTAACTAGAAAATTGGTAGAAGTTGCTCACGATGTAATCATCAGAGAAGATGATTGTGGATATGAGGGAGAAGGGATGATCATGAGTAGATCTGATGATAGAAGAATCTCTTACACAGATAGACTCTTTGGAAGAACATTGGCTAAGGATGTTGAAATCGGCGGCAAAGTAATAGCACAAAAGAATGAATCAATCACAAAAGCAATAGCAAAATTGATTGACGAATCTAAGGTAGAAGAGGTCTTTGTAAGATCTCCAATGCTTTGTACATCTCCACTAGGACTTTGTAAGAAATGTTACGGATTGAACCTAGAAAATGGAATGGAAGTAGAAATGGGCAAAGCAGTTGGTGTAATCGCAGCTCAGTCAATTGGAGAACCAGGTACACAGATGACTATGCAGACCTTCCATAAGGGTGGTGTTGCTAAGGTCGATATCACACAGGGTCTTCCAAGAATCGAAGAGTTGTTTGAAGCTAGAACACCAAAGGCAGAAGCAGATATTTCTTCTTTGACAGGAAAAGCACATGTTGATATTGCTGAAGATGAATCCGCAACAATTACAATCGTTGGAGAAAAGAAATTACCTAGATACTATGTAATCTCTAAGGCTAAGAAAGTAATCGTTGAAGATGGGGCAGAATTAAAAGCAGGTCAATTGATGTTCATAGATGTTGATGAAGTTGAAAAGCAAGCTCCATTTGATGGAAAAGTTACAATAGATAGTGGAATCTTAACACTTGAGGGAAGAGCAAAAGCTGAAGAAGTTGTAACAGTACTTCCAGGAATAACTGTTCTCATACAAGATGGTGATAGCGTAAAAGCAGGTCAACAGCTAACAGAAGGTTCAATAGATCCAAAGAAATTGGCAGATACCGCTGATATATTGACTGCACAGAAGTATATCCTTGACGGAGTACAAAAGGTATTCAATGAACAGGGTGTTCCAATCGATGACTTACATATTGAGATAATCCTAAGACAGATGGCACGACTTGGAAAAGTTGTTGACTCTGGAGATACAGATTACTTAGTAGGTTCATTAGTGAATAGGTTCTTAGCAGAAGCAAAGAATAGTCTTGTTTCTGATCAAGGAAAGAATAAAGCTTTAGTAATCCCAAGAATGTTAGGTATAAAAACCTCATCCTTAAATACCGAAAGTTTCTTGTCTGCAGTCTCCTTCCAGGAGCAAGTCAGAGTTTTGACAAGTAACGCAATCCTCGGTAAGACGGACTTCTTGAGAGGAATGAAAGAAAATGTAATCATCGGTAGGTTGATCCCTGCAGGTGAGAGCGCAGCAGTTCCAGACATAAGAAATTTGGAAGAGCTTAATTTTTAGTTGAATTTGTTATATAATACCGACCATGCCAACAATAAACCAATTAATAAGAAAACCTAGGAAATCTAAAACTCAGAAGACGAAGTTCATTGCATTAGCAACAAACTTCAATCCTTTGAAAAATAGATACGCAAGAGAGAGCAATCCTTTTAAAAGAGGAGTTTGTTTACAGGTTAAAACAATGACACCTAAAAAACCAAACTCTGCATTGAGAAAAGTTGCAAAAGTTAGACTCTCTAATGGAATGGAAATAACAGCCTACATTCCAGGAGAAGGACACAACTTACAAGAACATTCAGTTGTCTTGGTCAAAGCAGGAAGAAAGAGGGATCTCCCAGGTGTTAAATACATCGTAGTAAGAGGTAAGTATGATACAGCAGGTGTACAAGGCAGAAAGAAAGCTAGATCCAAGTACGGTGCTAAAGGAAGTAAAGATTCCGAATAGATTTAATTAATAATAAGTAATTATGAGTAGAGGACATAGAGCAAAAAAGAAAATACAAATTGGAGACAAGAAATACGGTAATATCGTAATCTCCAGATTAATAAACAAAGTAATGCAAGATGGTAAAAAATCTACAGCAGAGGATTTAGTATATTCAGCTTTAGAGAATGGTGCTAAGAGAGTTAAGGAAGAGGATGTTAACGCATTCTTTAACAAGGCTATCGATAACATCAGACCTGCATTAGAAATTAAAGCTAGAAGAGTAGGTGGTGCTAACTATTCTGTCCCAATGCCAGTATCTCCTAGAAGACAGGAAACATTGTCAGTAAGATGGGTTGTAGATAGTGCTAGAAAGAAATCTGGTAAAAACTTTGATGTTATCCTTATGGATGAATTAGTAGCTGCATTCTCTGGTGAGGGTGAAGCAATGAAGAAGAAGATTGATACAGAAAGAATGGCAGAAGCTAATAAAGCATTTGCACATTTCAGATGGTAGTCTGATTCCTAAAAGTTTGAAATTGAAAAGGGGACCGAAAGGTCCTCTTTTTTTAAATTCATAATAACAAGCCTGGCTGTATCCTAAATTCGTACTACATCAACTACTACATGGGTATTTGTATGATATTTAACAATACTAGGGGTTTACTTTGTACTTTCTATTCTCTCCCAACCATTCTTTCCCATATCTTTTCTAAGTATGACTCTTTCCCACAAGATCTTTATCCAAGTAATCAATCTAACTGGAAAGAGATACAGTGACCATATAAATTCATTAAAGGTTTTAGCATATCCAAAAACATAAAAAGCATAGGGAAGTTCAATTAAGAAACTTCTACTCTGTTTATCCTTTTTAAATACCTTGAACTTCTCTAACTGCTTAAATCCACCAATAGATCTAACCTTCTGTTTGTAATAATCTCTTAAGTTGGTAGGATATTTAACATAGCATACAGCTTCAGGAGCATATGCAATATTTAAATCCATATTCCTCAAGGTATATGAAATATATGCATCATCAGAAAGCACATTCTGTGGTATATCGAACTTAAGATTTCTAATAGCCATAATATATCCACTCATAGGAAAGAAGGTATTATCACTCACATAATAGCTTTTACCCTCAGTTTTGGCCATTGTACGGCTTCTCCTGTGATCTGCAGCATCAGAGAGTAGATGTCCCCAGTATCCAAAAGCATTATTCTTCTCATCTTGAGACTTTGGTCTACCACTAACCCCTCCTACAGTCTCATTTTCAAAAGGTTTGGTTAATTCTGCTACGGCATTTTCTTCAAAATATGTATCCCCATCAGTAAGGATTATGATTTCACCTTTAGCTTTTTCTAAAGCCATTTTCAAAGCTGTAGGTTTTCCTTTATGTGGATCGATGATATGGCGATATTCACGCTTGGATAATCCAAGGATATTAGCTTCTTTTCTACCAGCTTTAAGAGTAAGGTCATCTGGAGAGACTTGGATAATTTCAAAAGGAGAGGTAATGCCAGAATACTTTCTATCTGCGATGCATTTAATGCATCTGCCAATGGTTTTTGGTTCTTTGAATGAGGTAATAATTACACTAATCATAGGTAATTATATAGGTTTATATGAGATTGGGAAAGACTATTTTTATTTTTCTTCTTCTGCAACTGGTGTCTCTGAAGTACCTTCAGTCTCTTCACCCTCTGCAACTTCGCCTTCAGCAGGTGCTGTAACAACAACTTCTTCTTCCTTTTGAATCTCAGTTATAGTTACAATTGTAGCTTGCTCAAGATCCTTATTCATCAATTCCATACCTTCTGGAAGTTTAATATCATGTACACCAACTATTTGACCTGGATGATCTAAACTTGAGATATCAACTGTGATTGAAGGAACAAGATCAGCTAACT
>JAHISI010000012.1 GCA_018818345.1 Patescibacteria group bacterium
CATATTGATATTCTGACTATCTATGAATGCATATATTTTCTTTTTGTTTTCCATATATTCCATTATATACCCTTTGGAAGATTAAAACTAAGGATGGATTACAAGCACACCCTGTAGTATAATCTATACGTTAGGATCATTAACAACTTTCAGTGGTTAATCCAAGAGACTAAGTTCTCTTGTTTTAAGAAGTTCATCACAATTCTGGTTTGTAAAGGAGATACGAAATGCTTATTCTTGTAGAAGACGTTGTTGGTGTAGTGGAACAGATTGTTCCGTTGATAGGTTCTCACCTTAGCTATGTCGCTAGGGAATCTGAAGAAGATGACTTTGAAATGCTAGCATCAACAGAGATTCCTCTTAACATACAAGTAAACAAAGACTTCCTACCAATGGCGAAAGAGGAGATCGAAGATCTGAAAATTGATTTACCATCATCGTTTGGAATCTCTTCCAACAACTGCTATGCCATATTTATTGGCTGGCAAAACACAGTTTGTAACATGATAACCTCAGCTATAGCCGTATGGATGCTAGAAAATAATACTCTCCCATCAATTCGAATTACCAGATCCCTCCCTTCAGAACAGTATTATAAGGCCAGATATGAATATCTGGGAACAATCAATGAGTTAGATAGTTTTACTTTTACAGCCGAATTTGAAGGAGCTATTCCAATTAATTTTGTTAAAGATGATGAACAAGATTTCTTGAAATGGGAATTCTATGGTCCTGAGGCCCGTGGACTTCAAAAATTCCTTAGAAAGACTTTGGGCATCATGCCTTCGAAGGATCATACCTACGATGGAGTCCCAAATCTTTTACTTACCTTCAATACTTAAATCACCACTGATGTTGTACCAAGTAGGCATGCTATGCAAAAAACATGCCTACTTGGATTTCAGAAAAATATCCATTTCAAAAAGTAGTATAATATATATGTAGTAGCTAAGTTTAGTACATATATAATATATGGAAGACTTAAAGATACTTACCCCAGAAGAGATAAACAAATCTCTCGGCCAGATCCCCGGATGGAAATATGTAGATGACAAAATATCTAAAGAATTTGTCTTCTCAGATTTCCAAGCTATAGTTTCTTTTGTACAGAAACTAACACCACACTTTCAAAAGATAGACCACCATCCAGATATACATATATATTACACAAGAGCTGTATTTGAATTACAGCGATTTAGTGTAGGACAAGTTACCCCTAGAGACATAGAGGTAGCGAAGTATATTGACAGGGAGTATGGGGAGATAGAAAAGTAAAATCTAAATCCTGATATAATGAGTCATAATATATATATCCATATATCTATGAAAGACTCATATACAACCGCTAAGACATATTTCCAAAGCCAAAAACATGCAATAAATGGACTAATCTCCATAATTAAAAATGAAAGAAACTTTAGAATACAATTAGTCATGGGCTCCCTAGCAGTCCTGTTAGGTATACTCCTAGAGATATCTCACACCGCATGGATAGCTGTAGGATTCTTAATAGCTTTAGTATTAATATCCGAAGCATTTAATAGTGTCATTGAAGCACTAAGTGATACCATATCTAAGGAGTATAGAGTAAATATCAAATATGCAAAAGATGTAAGTGCAGGATGTGTATTAGTAAGTGCAATAGCTTCAGTAGTATTGGGATTAATAATCTTCATACCATACCTAATACCTGTTGTTGAAAACATTCTCTCCACTCTCTAACCTACTTCCCTTTCCCATACAAATACCATAAGATATTCATATAATATCTTTAACTTTATCTGCTCTTAAAGATGATCTATTCAAAAAAACATACCTTAATTGGCCTTAGTGCAATAATATTAGGCGTTGGACTCTTTGCCATAACCATAGTATTTAGCATATACATATATACACAATCCCAACAAAGTACTAATGAAATTTCCGAAGCCATTAACTCTGTATACATCTCTGGAGACGCAGGACAATTAGAAAACAATCCTGGAACCGAAACTATCATAACTAACGAAGAGACCCCACTCCCTAAACAAGGAGAAATTAAAGTAGATGAGAACAGACAAATATTAAATGTTGGAGAAACACTCACAGCAACAGAAATCAAAGCAATAGAAGAAAAATATAATGTTACATTTTCAACAGATACATCAGAGAATGGAATATATGTAATCAACACCACAGACGAAAGCAATACAAATACCCTTTCTGAAGATCTAGATGCAACATTAGAAGTGGATACCCCAGTAAAAATGTCAGCAGACACAGTAGATTGGGGAGTAACAAGAATCGGAGCAGAGAAAGTATGGACTGATTCAAAAGGTACAGGTGTAAAAGTTGCTGTCATCGATACGGGTACAGAGCTAACTCACACCGATCTATCGGCAAATATCATAACTGGATATGACTTTGTAAACAATGATACAAATCCATCAGATGATAATGGGCATGGAACACATGTATCAGGAATCATCGCAAGTACACAAAATAGTGCAGGAAATATTGGAGCTGCATATCAAGCAAAGATTATGCCTGTAAAAGTCTTAAACAATGAAGGATATGGCTACCTCTCAGATGTTGCCAAGGGTATCTACTATGCAGCAGATAATGGGGCAAGGATTATTAATATGAGCTTAGGTTCATCCTCTGATTCTCTAACATTAAAGACCGCAATCGAATATGCAGCTAAAAAAGGAGTCTTAATGATAGCTGCAGCAGGTAATGAAAGTGGCTCTTCATGCCAATATCCAGCAGCATATAGTTCAGTCATATGCGTAGGCGCAACTGATACAAGTAACAAACTAGCTAGCTTCAGTAATATGGGCTCTGAGCTCTCGGCACCAGGAGTCTCTAACTACTCTACTTACATAGGAAATACATACAGATATATGAGTGGTACAAGTATGGCAACACCTCACGTAGCAGGAGCTGCTGCAGTTGTAGCATCATTCTGTACGACATGTAGTACTGCAGAAATTAGAACAGTACTAAAAAATACTGCCGTTGATTTAGGTACAACAGGATATGACTCAGTCTTTGGATATGGATTAGTAGATTTGGTAGCTGCTATAAATTCATTAAGACCTGTAGAGGAAGTACCTGTAGAAGAACCTACAACAGAAACTCCAGTAACCGAAACCCCTACTCCAACAGTACCTGATACTACCAAAAATCAAACCAAACAGAACCAGCCTCAAAGTATTAAGTTTGTAGAACCAGAAACAGATGAGACAAGCAAGAGATATGTACCAAAAACAATAGGTGATATTAACGTTAGCTTTACACTAGATCCTGTCTTAGATACAACAACTTTAAGTAAGATTGTGCTTACAATGAATAACAAGACCGTATACGAAACAGAGAAACAGACAGATGAATTCATATTGACTCAGAATATTCTTGATCATTCTCAACATTGGGTAAGGGTAACAGCATACTTTGCAGATGGGAAGAGAGTTTCAGACAATATGGTCATAGATTTAACATCATTAAGAAATAGATCCTCGCGATACTCTACAAAGAATGTTCTTGGGGTATCTACATTCTCAGGATTTGGTCAGTTTATATTTGGAAACTAAATAACATTCATTTGTTAAAACAAAAAGGGAGGTACAAGACCTCCCTTTTTTTGAGCTTTCCTAGCTATTACTCTGCCATATTACAATTACCATTCCCTCTACCACCATTTCCTTGTCCATGACCCTGACCATTTCCCAATCCTAATTCAGCTCTAATTGCCTTTGCTTCTTCTGTTTTACCCTCATGAGCTAAAACATAAGCCTCTGCAAACTGATTGAATTCTTCCTGAGTATCTACTTTATTTAATACCCCTGGGGTTCTACCATCCTCAGTCATAAGTTCTTTCCAACCTTCATAATCTTTTTCTGTCATAATCTGTTCCATAGCAGCTTCTCTCTCTTCAGTATGATTTGGACCTACTAATGTAGCATCTCCTCTGTAA
Organism: Patescibacteria group bacterium; assembly: GCA_018818345.1. GTDB lineage: Bacteria > Patescibacteriota > Dojkabacteria > SC72 > SC72 > UBA12078. Next base: position 3,956 of record JAHISI010000012.1, read on the forward strand.
GCAAAAGCTTGTGAGACACCAAATATGGATACTATGCCTAATGCAAGTATTCCAACTGTTAATAGTTTCTTACTCATTGTTTTTAATATAAAATTTAAAATTGTAGAGTAACCACAACCATATCTCTACCATATGATTAGTGATACAAGAGGATTGCTCCTCTTCTAATATATATTACGCAAAGTTTAGAAGTTTTCTTGCATTAGTCTTCCATTACCCGCCCAAGGACGGATTTCGAAAGCCTCGAATACATTGTCTGGGAGTATCTTTCCAACAATTTTAATCTTTTCATCCAACCTAAATACTACCTTTCCTTTTGCGGTTGCATTTTCAAATGGAATGTCCCAAATCTTACCCTTTAAATCTTCCAATTGAAGAATCATTGTATTCGGATCAATATCAATAACGGTACCCGCAAGATATCCAGATTCAGGCCTCATCCATACCTCAGATCTAAGATCCATTGTATGATTGTAGAAAGGGATATTATTACTAAATACCGTATTTAGTTGCTGAGAAAGTCCCAAGCCGTTAATTACGACACCTAGTACAATACTTACAACAATATTCATTAGAAATATCTTAACAACTGTAAATCGGTATCCCTCTTTTGTATGTTTAAAGTTGTAGTAAGCAATGAATACAAAAAGAATAGTTAACAATATCCAAGCAATTGGTATGGAAAGGATTATCCATTCCCAAGCATTAGTTACTAAAGAG
>JAHISI010000013.1 GCA_018818345.1 Patescibacteria group bacterium
CGGAAATAAAAACTGAAGAAAAAAAAGTTGTGGATCAAAAAGTTCCTGCTAAGGCAGATACTCCAGCAAAAGCTCCTGTTGTTCCTAAAGAATCTGTTGCAAAACCAGGATATGAAAATATAATGGCAGAAGCAGGTGTTAACCTTATCCCTACTCTTTCCAAAGAAGAGATTGTTGTAGCAGAGAAAAAGAAAAAGCTAAATGTTGGTTCAATAACAAGTCTTTTGATTTTAGTTGTAGTATCAATCCTAATCGTAGGTTTCAATATTGTTTCAAGGATGGCTCTTAACAATGAAAAAGACAAGCTTCAAACATATGAAGCTAAAGTAACAAAAATGACGCAAAAAATGATCTCCAGTAATGAGATTACCGAAAGAGTTAAGCTATATAATAAAGTGCTTGATGAAGCATATTCTCCAAAGAGTGTTGTTGATTATTTAAATGCTATTGCTAGTAAAAGTGGAACAACAAAAATCACGAAGTTTTCTGTTGGAAATGATTTATCTTTTGCGATAGAAGGAAATTCTTCCGATATGGAGAATGTCTCAAAGTTTTGGTATTTGCTAAGTAATGACCCTAAAATGGAAACTGTTACACTTCAAAGTGTTGGGAATGGAAATAATTATGTCAGATTCACATTCAAAGGAAAATTAATAATGAAAGAGTTTTTAAGTTCTACTAATTAAACAATGCCAATAGTTACAAATGCTATAAACGCAGACAAAACAAAAAAAGAGATTGAGGCCATAAGTGAAAGAGTTAAAAAAACTCGACTTAAGATAACGGATATCATAATTCCTATTTTGGTTGTGGTAGTCTTGGTGATTCTAGGTGTATTTGTATTTGTTCCAATGATCCAAAAGGCTATATCGTTTCAATCTGAACATGCAGAAGTTATAAACAAAGAAAAACAGTTAAGTGAACTTGAAGCAACCTTGAGTTCTATGGATGAGGGTATTCTTCAGAGTGATTTGATTAATGCTCAAAAAGTTATTCCTAATACATTAAAGGTCTCCAGCTTTATGTACTACATAGATAATTTGGCATCAGAGAAAGGGTTAACTTCTTCCGAGATTTCTGCGGGCGATATTAAAATCAATACACAAGGTGAGACGAGTGATGGAAATTATATTCTTGGAGTAAGTGGGCCATTGGCATACCAAGGAACATTAACTAATACATTAGACTTTCTTAATAGTTTGTATTCTGTTTCTCCATATATTATTACAATTGAGAATCTTGATTTAGAAGAATTGAATAATATCTGGGAGATAAGTCTTACTGTGACGGGATATTATGTTCCTGTGGTTACAAGTAGCGTTGATATGTACTCAACATTTACACCATACAGCACGTTTACGGATATAGTTAGTGTATTTGAAAGTAAAGCGAGTCAGCTAGACTAAATTTCGTCTTCTAACATATTTTCACCATCTACAACGGGGACTTGTTCTTCTATAACATTGTGAGATACTTCAGTCTCATCATGGTGGCCAGCTTTATCATCCTTGATTAATACTTTGACTCTCTTATCATTTCGAATAGCATGTATAGTGATTAGATCTCTAATTGCATTAATAGTTCGACCCTTTCGTCCAATGACAACCCCTTTATCATCTTCTGCAACATCTATGGTAAGAATAGTTAGACCAGGAAAATCTTGGCTTTCTTTTTCATCAATAACAACACTATCTGGGTGATTTACGATTGACTTAACGATATGTTCTAGGAGCTCTTTCATTTATGTATTCAAAATAATTAAGATACTTTGAATTATTATACAACTATTTTTCTTCTTTTGTCTTCTTTTCGGTGCTTGGTTTTGTAGAGCCTCTTTTGAGGGCCTTAAGTAGACCTAGCTTTACGAAATATTGAGCAATGGTATCCGATGGTTGTGCTCCACTCTTGAGCCATTTAGCAGCCTCTTCTTTATCTACTTCAAATGTAGTTGGATTATTTCTTGGATTGTAATATCCAATCTCTGCAATTGCTTTACCATCTCTTGGTTTGCTATCTTGCATAACCACAATCTTGTAATGTGGCTGTCCTCTTCTACCTGTTCTTTTTAGTCTTATTTTTAACATAGTTGGAATTCTATCAAATGAAATACATTAATTCAAGGGATTAGCTTGATTTTCTAACAAATTTACAGTTTCTTTAGCTGCAGCTTCTTCAGCTTTCTGTTTGCTAGAGCCAGTACCTGATGCAATCTGTTTGTTATTTATCTTCAACGCAACAGTAAAGGTTTTCTCATGATCTGGTCCATCCTGCTTTAAAACTTCATATATTGGTGTAACTTTAAACTTTGCCTGAATGATTTCTTGAGCTTGAGTCTTTGGATCTATGAAGAGATTGTTCTCAACAATACGATCAGCCTTCATTAGGAGTGTTCTTTCTATATATTCTTTACAAACATCAAAACCTTGATCTTGATATATGGCTCCAAGTACGGCTTCAAAGGTATTAGCCAAGAGATAGTCTTTATCCCTACCACCTGATTCTTTCTCGCCTTTTGACATTCTGAGATATTCCCCTATTCCAAGATTTCTGGATTCCTCTGCTAAACTCTCTGTTCTAACTAATGCAGCACGAATGTTAGTTAAATCACCCTCTGGTTTGTCAGGATATTTCTTGAAAAGATATGACGATATGATTAGTTCTAAGACAGCGTCTCCAAGAAACTCGATTCGCTCATTATTCTGTAAAGCGATCTCTTTATGTTCGTTTAAGTAAGATCTATGTGTGAGTGCAACATCCAGAAGACTTTTATCTTTAAAAACTATTCCTAATTTTGCTTCTATTGCTTCGTAGTTATTCATCTTTTTTAGCTTGTTCATATATTGCTCCTAATACCCCATTCACAAATTTACCACTTGAATCTCCACCAAAATCCTTTGCTATCTCAATTGCTTCGTCTATTGCAACTTTAGGAGGAGTTATCTTTCCAATGAATCCTTCTAAAATAGCAATTCGAAATATTTGTAAATC
>JAHISI010000014.1 GCA_018818345.1 Patescibacteria group bacterium
AGCCAGATTAATTCGTACAACAGTAACAAATAAACAAAAAACTATAATAAAAGAAATACTTGCCAAAGTTATGACTCTCTTAGAAAGTTCTTTAATTGATAATAATATGAACACTAAATACAAAAGCAAAGCTATGAGAAAAACGGGGAATATAGGTCGAAAACAATTTGCAATACCTAATACAAGCCCTAAAGCTATTGAATAAAGAACTGATTTTTTAATATCACCTTCGACTATACATTTAGACATTAAATAGATTAGATATACCCCAGCAATAATAAAAAAATTAACCGCTATAACTGGCAGAGAAAGAGTTGAGAATAGGATATTAAAGGGACTTAACATCCACAAAACTAATCCCACAAATGGTGCAATTGATTTTGGTTTCGTTATCTGTTTGATAAAGGTAAAAACAATTAATGATGCAGAGATATCAAATATTGAATTTAGCACAATAGTTGCTAGCCAAGAATTGTTAAAAATCTTTATCATAAGTCCCAATATATCAGTGTAGGCAACAAGGTATGGAAAGAATCCTAAATAAAATTTGTTAGCGATACCATTCCCTGCTGCAATTGATGTTGCATTTTTTAAAAATTGTGCAGGGTCTGAGATCGGCTTGTAGTCAAAGTAGAAAAAAATGAAAAACCTCAGTATCAAACCAATTATGATAATAATCAGACATAATAGAATTGTTCTCCCTTTCTCATTGTTATAGATTATCTCTTTAAGTTGAGCAATTCTCTTCCATAATTTCGGTAAAAATATGTTGATACCTAATACAAACACAATAAGCGCTAAAATAGGTAATAAGAAGAGTGCGTAGTCAATTGTTCGGATATTACTTAGCAAGAACCATATAGATACAATACTAGAAAGAAATATAATAGCGGAAGATATGTGTTTTATGAAGTTTTTCATTCTAAATTAAAGTATAACATCGTTAGTAATTAATTAGTATATAGATATGTGTGAGTCTACTCACCATTCTGTATCATCTCTTTCAGGCCTTTTTGCGTTTTAAACAATAAAATATATAATCAAGTATGAAAAGAATTCTTTTAATCGGTGTGATCTTAATCAGTCTCCTCGCTTTAACAATACCCTCCTACATATACCTTAAAAAGACATTTTTAAAACCCTCAATTACCTCTCAGAACAATACCTCTGAACATAGAGACATAGAACCAACTCCTCCAGAAGAAATAATCCTAAATAATATGACCAATGAAGAAAAAGTAGGACAACTCTTCATGTTTGGAATAAACGGTACAACCCTCACAGAAGAAACTAAACTCTTCCTTACAGAACATAATATTGGAGGAGTAATCCTCTATGCTAAGAATGTATCAACTGAATCACAAGTATTTACACTCATACAACAATTACAAACTACAAACCCAATCCCACTATTCATATCCATAGATCAAGAAGGGGGAATAGTTGCTAGATTAAAATGGAATGATACATTAACCATAGCTCAAGAAGATATTAAGACACCACAACAGGCATACACAGTGGCGAAAGATAGGGGAGAGATACTAAAAGAATTAGGTATTAATATGAATCTCGCACCAGTAGTAGAATACATTACAGACAAAAACTCATTCCTTTACAATAGAGTCTTTAGAGGATCTAAAGATGATGTCGCACAAAAGGGAATATCCTCAATACAAGGCTATCAAGATTCAGGTATCATAGCTGTACTTAAACATTATCCTGGACATGCCAATCTATCTCCAGACTCACATTACTCCTTACCAGTTGTAAATATTACAGCCAAACAATGGGATGAATATATACAACCATTTAGTAGAATACTAAAACGAACCAATGTAGATGGAATAATGGTAGGACATATTATGTATCCCAACATAGATACTCACCCAGCAACCCTTTCAAAAGAAATTATTAGTAATCGCCTAACAACAGATCTTCAGTACGAAGGCCTCGTTATATCTGACGACATGGGTATGGATGCATTAGATAATCAAGGAACCATAGCTGAGGTTGCTAAACAAGCAATAGAAGCAGGAAATGACATATTGATATATACAACAGCAGATACATCCATACAACAACAGGTATATGATTACATCTTACAAGAAGTAAGTAATGGGGAGATGAATATAGATGAGAAGGTATTGAAGATTTTAAGAGAAAAGATTACATACGGAATAATTACTACAAGCCATTAGGATTGTTGACATATTTATTTCACGATGCTAATGTATAGATACGCAACTACCCGGTCGTAGTTGATAGAAAGAAGAGGCAGGAATCTAACCAATTCCAACTATTTAATTAGTACATGCTTCTTCTTTCGCCTTTTTACAACCTTTTCCATCAATATCACATATTTACTACAAGTCTTAATCTTTGTTGACATGTTCATTGTACGGTGATAATATACTGATATTCAACTACCTGATCGTAGTTGATAGAAAGAAGAGGCAGGGACCCAATCATTCCCAACTATTTAATTAGTACATGCTTCTTCTTTTGCCTTTTTACAACCTTTTGAAAAAAGTATTCCCACTATTCAGAAATCTCTACAATCTTCTTCCTACTTTTAAATCCTAACTTGATTTTCAGATTACTCTGAGGAATATTTAAATACTGAGAAAGAAGATATATTACAGAAATATTTGCCTTTCCATCCTTAGAAGGAGACTTAGTAAATACATGGTAAACCTCATTCTCAAGTTTGACCTCATCCTTCTTCGCATTTGCTTTTACTAATACTGTTATGTTCATACCATGAGTATATATCATATTAGAAGAGATAGCTTGGAAAGAAGATGATATAATACCAACATGTTACAAGACAAAGTAAAAATACGAATAGAATCAGGAAAAGGTGGAGAAGGATCCGTTGCTATGTATGCTAATCGCTGCTCTGGTGGAGATGGAGGAAAAGGTGGTGATGTATATCTCAAAGGCTCTATGCATACATATGACCTAAGTCGCTTCGACCCAGAGAAGATCTACAAAGCACCTAACGGATTACCAGGTCAACAAAAAGAAAGAAAAGGAGACAAGGTAGAAGACCTAACACTAATTCTTCCACTGACTACAGAAGTATATCTTGAGAACAATCTGATTGGGAAGATAGAGAATGATGGACAAGTATTAAAGATATTGGAAGGTGGAGTAGGTGGATATGGAAATGCTACATTAATTAGGAATAGGGAGTGGAGATCAAATGACAAGGAAAGAGCAAATCAGATGGGAGTATATACTCTCGTTCTTAAGCTAAAATCTGATGTCATATTCATTGGATATCCTAATGCAGGCAAATCAAGCCTTTTAAACGAATTAACCAATGCTCATGTAAAGACTGCGGCATATCAATTCACTACACTAGAACCACAGTTAGGTATTATGGATGGCCTTGTCCTTATGGATCTCCCAGGCCTCATAGAAGGTACATATGATGGGAAGGGACTTGGTACTAGTTTTGTTAAACATACTGAAAACTGTAAATTAGTAGCACACTTTGTAAGCCTAGAAGATGAAGATCCATACCAGAGCTATACCAGCATGAGGGAAGAGATAAGGAAAATTAGTAAGGATATGTATGAGAAACCAGAGATAGTAGTTCTTACTAAAACAGATATGGTGGATGAGAAGGTATTAGCAGAAGTAACAAAAACATTCAAAGACAAAGGTATAAAAGTGCTAAGTACATGTATCATAGATGAACAATCAATTGATCAACTAAAGGAAACTTTCAAAAGTGCCCTGAAATGAACCCCCTAAACATATACATCCATATTCCATTTTGTTTTGCTAAATGTCCTTACTGTGCATTCTTCTCATGTACCAACTGTGAAGATACATATGACGAATATTTCAATACACTAAACAGAGAAATCCTTACCAAATCAAAACTGTATAAAGATAGAGAAATACAAACCATATATATAGGAGGAGGAACACCCAACCTAGTACCATATAAATATATAGTGGAATGTATAGAAAATATAAAAAAGAATTTTCAATTAAGTAAGGATATAGAAATAACCATAGAACAATATCCACAATACATAACAAAGGAATCATTAGAAGCCTACCAAGCAGTAGGTATAAATAGGATAAGTATAGGATTACAAGCAACAGATGACACTCAATTACAACAGTTAAGTAGAAGATATACATATGAAGAATTCATAGAGAAATATAACCTTGTAAAAGAAGTAGGATTTAATGATATTGGTATCGACCTCATCTTTGGCTATCCTAATCAAACCCTAATTCAATGGAAGAGGACATTAGAACTTGTTACAGCGCTAGATATTCAACATATATCCTGTTACAGTCTTGAAGTAGAAGAGGGAACACCATATGGAAAATTAAATGAGCAGGGGAAGCTGGGCTTACCTTCAGAAGTCTTAGATAGAGAGATGTACCATTATGCGTGTAAATATCTCAACGAGAATGGTTTCAAACAATATGAAATATCTAACTTTGCAAAAGAAGGATATGAATGTAAACATAATCTTAACTTCTGGCATTACCAAGACTATATTGGCCTCGGAGCTGGAGCATATTCGAGAGTAGATAACACTAAATCACATAACCCAGAAGATATACAAAAATATATACAAGGAGAATGGGATATTGAAAAAGAGACAACCACTCCTAGGGACGAAGAAATTGAAAAACTTATGCTCGGACTTAGACTAAATGAAGGTATTAAATATGATGAGAATATATTTCAAAAGGAATACATGGTAAGAGTGAAAGAGCGGATGGTACTTAATACAGAAGGAAAAGATATGTATAACAAAGTTGTGCAGAAAGTGGTATAATACCAACATAATCTCCACAACATATACATGGATAATCGTACTGTCCTTGCCGTAGGTATTAATACCCCTGCCAAAGAAAAAATCATAATACAAGAAAAGTTAAAGCTTAAAGACATTACCCTTGATACGGCTTCAATCAAAGATATTATTTTTGAAATAATTGATGGAATCATAACTGTCGATATAACTGGTAAAGATCTCAAAGAATATGATTATGTTTGGATACAGTCAGGATGGAATACTACCCACATGGCGTACCTCTTACATCTGTATCTCAAATCTCAAAATATTCCACATAACAAAACCAATTCACATAATACTAAACTTTCAGATATATTTTCATTAGCATACAAAGGGGTCTTAGTACCTAACACATATTTCCATAACGGACTTAAAGTAGATGATGGAAATATTAATGAGATAGTTAAGGTCTGTAAATTACCATGTATCTACAAAACTTCCTTAGGGTCCTTGGGTTCTAATGTATTTTTAATAGACAAAGAGGATGAGATCAAAGAGACAATTAAAGAGAATGGGAAATATAATAGATATATATTTCAACAATATATTCCTAATGAT
>JAHISI010000015.1 GCA_018818345.1 Patescibacteria group bacterium
CTGGAATATTACTTACAAAAGCAAATGCAATGTTGGAATGATAGTTAAAGATATTTCGTAATTGTTCCTTGTATGCGTAGTTATTTGTAATGCAGAGAATCTGCTCTGTTGAATTAACCATAACATACATTTTAACCTTGGAATTCTTACAAAAAACTTACGATTTGATAGCTTCTATAGCTTCTTCTAGTGTAACGAGGTTTTGTTCTCCTGTCTCCATATTCTTAAGCTGAACTTTCTTTGCATTAATCTCATCCTCACCAATTATCATAACCCATGGAATATTCTTCTTAGAGGCGTATTTCAATTGATTTCCAAATTTGATCGCAGTAAGTTGTGTTTCAGTATTTATTCCTTTTGTTCTTAAATCTCTAGCAATCTTTTGTATATATGTATAGAGCTTTGTGTCAAAGAGAGGAAGGAAAACTTTCGTCTCTGTTCTTAAAGTTGGAAGTAAGTCATATGTTCTCAAATAGTCTTCTAAGATAATATCACCCCAAGCAAATCCAAATGCTGGAAGTTTCTCTTCTCCAAATATAGTAAGAAGATCGTCGTATCTTCCTCCTCCAAGTAAAGCGCGAGGATTCTCTTTGCTTCCAATATCAAACATTTCGATTACAGTTCCAGTGTAGTAAAGAAGTCCACGCATTATTGAGGGCTCAAATCTTATGTTGGTTAGTCCTAATTCCTCTGTCTTAGCAAATAGCTCTATCAATTGTGTTGCACCTTCCGATTTGTCTGCAATCTTTTTAAGATCTTCCAAGGTCCATGTCAAAAATTCTAATACACTGCTCACTTGTTTATCATTAAGTTCTAATTCTTTTAGGTATTCAATGAAAGCCTCTTTCCCAAGCTTGGAATAGTTGTCTATGGCTCTTCCAACTTTAGCTTTCTTTTCTTCAGAAAGTTTGAGAATCTCTTCGAAAAGATAGTTTAACAAATACCTATTATTTACCCTTAATTCATATGTTTCTTTTAGAGCTTTAAATTCTTCCATAACAGCAAAGATATATTGGAAAATTTCTAACTCAGCTTCAAGAGTTGGTATTCCAAATATATCTACATTTAACTGAACGAATTCTCTTCTCCTACCCTTTTGAGGTTTCTCATATCTGTAATACTTTCCAATATTGAACCACTTCAAAGGAAGTGTAAGCTCATTCTTTTTTGCAGCAATAATTCTTGCTAATGAAGGAGTCATTTCTGGTCTAATAGCAATGTCTCTTCCACCTTTATCTACAAAATTATATAGCTGTGTTGAGGCTATCTCATCTCCAGACTTGGCAACGTACAAAGCGGTCTCTTCTATCAATGGAGTGTCATATTCCTCAAAGCCAAATCTTCTAGCAACAGAAGACCAAACATCAAACATGTAATTTCTATTAAGCATATCCTGAGGATATGTATCTGTTGTACCTTTGTAAGGTGATGTTGATAGCTTGTTTTCCATACCGAAAATTATATCACATATATATATGAAGGTTAGACCTAGGACAGACCTTTTCGATGGATGTCGTTTGTATTGATATGGGGACTATATCTAGAGGTTGTAAAAAGGTCTGACCTAGGATAGTCCTTGTGTGAGTTCAATGGGCTTGAATAAAAGTGCCAAATTATATATATTCAATGTATATAACTAAGCTGCTTAAATACCGAAATCTAAATGAAATACAGTGTAGGAATTTCCAACTCACGAACACGATCTGCTAGACGACCTGTGCGTGGCTCGAGAAGTATGGCAACGTACAATGTCTTCAAGAAATACAGTAATAGTAATACTAGAACTTCAAGTAAAACCACACGTGGAAAGAGTAAAAAAACTCTGAAACCGAAGATGAAGAAGATACTGTATATCCTCATAGGAATAGTGTTCTTCATTGGATGTATTGGATTACTCGGAGTTGGGATATATCTTAAAAATATCCAAAAATCACTTCCCTCCCCAGATGAATTAGTAACTAGAACCTCAGATGAAAGTACACAGATTTTGGATAGAAATGGGTCTATTTTGTATACCATATATGGAAATCAGAATAGAGAATTTGTAGCGATAGAAAATATACCTGAAAAAACTAAATGGGCCTTTTTGTCAGCAGAGGATATTGAATTTTACCAGCATAAAGGTGTTGATTACAAAGGAATCTTAAGATCTGTGATTAATAATCTTAAAGCAGGATCTATTACAGGTAGTGGTAGTACTATCACACAACAACTTGTTAAGACAACCATTCTTTACGATATCCTTGGGGATCAAGCATACGCCCAAACATATACTAGAAAAATAAAAGAAATCCTAATCACGATGCAGGTTGAGCAAACCTTTACCAAGGATCAGATCCTTCAGATGTATCTTAATGAAGTGCCTCTTGGTGGAGTAAACTATGGTTTACAAGCAGCAGCAAATGCCTATTTCGGGAAAGATGTTAGCGAACTTGATCTGGCTGAGAGTGCAATTATCGCTGGGGTAATCCAGAGTCCAGGAATTTATTCTCCTTTGTATGGGACTAATCCTGATATGGCGAAAGAGAGACAAACATATGTGTTGGATCAGATGCTTAAACACAAAGAACTCACAGGGGTTACAGAGGAAGAGATTCAAGCGGCAAAAGATGAGGAATTAGTTTACAGTACAAAGAAAATAGATATCAAAGCCCCCCACTTTGTCTTCTATGTTAAACAGCTTTTGGTTGAGAAATATGGAATTGATCGTGTTGAAAAAGGTGGATTGAAAGTAACTACTACCCTAGACTATCCAGTTCAAGAAATAGCAGAGGAAGAAATCTCACAGGGTGTAGATAACGCAAAAAAGAACAATATTAACAATGGTTCTATGGTAGTTATGGACCCCAATAATGGCCAGGTTCTTGCAATGGTAGGTTCTGTAGACTATTGGAATATTGAAGATCCGAGGGTTGACGGAAATGTGAACATTGCGTTGAGTCAGAGACAGATGGGTTCATCTATTAAGCCATTTGTATATCTTACAGCTATTGAGCAAGGGTATGGTCCTTGGACAGAAGCTCCTGACTTGGCGGAGATTAAATTTGGAACATATGATCCTAAAAACTGGGATAGTAAGAATTCGGGTACTATGACTGCTAGAAAGGCCTTAGTATATTCAAGAAATGTGCCAGCAGTATATACATTACAAATGGTGGGAATTGATAATTTCCTTCAGACTGCAGAGACAGTTGGTATTACAAGTCTTGCGAATAAGGCTGCATATGGTTTGAGTTTAGCATTGGGCTCTGGTGAAGAAACTCTTTTGGAACATGCAACTGCATATACTGTATTGGCCAATGGTGGTACAAAATATGATGTATCCCCTATTCTTAAGGTAGAAGATTCAAATGGTGAAGTCTTGGAGGAATTAAAAGAAACTAAAGGAAAAAGAGTTTATGCAGAGAAAGATATCTATGCTGTTAACTGGATGCTGTGTGATTTAGGAGGATTTAATGACCGACCAGATAATGGGTATTATACCGTTAATGGTAAGAGAGTTTGTGGAAAAACTGGTACGACAGATGGACCTAAGGATTTGACTACAATTATCTATCATCAGAATTTAGTTGTTGCAGTTTGGAATGGTAATAATAATGGAGAGGTAGCACCAGGAGCTTGGGGATCAACTATTCCTCTTCGTATTGCAAATTCATTTGTAAAACGTGTTGCGGATAGATATGTACCAGAAAGTTACAGTAGACCAGCAGGTGTGCTTTCTACTACTGTATGTACTGATACGGGAGCAACTCCGGGAGAAGGAGTGACTTGTAAGAAGGAAGCGTCAATATATCTTGAAGGCTCTGCTCCTCCAGTTGATAATCGAAAAACAGTTGAGATTTGTAAAGCTAATAACTTGATACCGGATAATTTATCAGCTGCTCAGAAGTATGGTTTAACAAGTTCAAAGGTTCTAATTACTACTAAATTGGGAAATACATTACAGCAAGGTGCCTTTGAAAAATATCTTTTAGGAATGAAGAAATCAGTATATCTTATTTCCGAACCAGCAACTGGAACATGTCCATTACCGTTAGGGCCAGATAATTCTCCAATAGTAGACATTAGTACACCAACGGCTACCCAATCTGTGGAGGCTGGATCCAATGTTGAAATTACAGGGTCAGTATCATTCCTGGAGAGTATTTCAGATTTCAGCGTAAAATTTGATGGGAATAATATTGCAGGGGCAACAATGCAATCAAACGGGACATATTTAGTAACCTATGTGGTTCCTTCGAGTACAGGTATAGGGGCTCATACTATTACAGTTACAGCGACAGATAACTATGGTAAGACGGATAGTACAAGTGTATCCATTAACGTAGTAGCTGCCGGATCTGGAATTACCTTAAGTATACTTTCTCCTACAGGAGGTACTGTTGGTAGTAGCACCCAGATAACTGTTGCACCAAGTGGAGGCAGTGTTGATAGTGTTTCTATCAAGATTGTAAAAAGTGGGACTACAATAGGTACCTATGCAGCAACAAGTAGTGGAGCCAATTGGGTATATACATGGAATGTTGCTGCATCTGGGACATATACCATAACAGCGACCGCACTAAAAGGATCTACTACGATTACATCCCCAACAGTTACAGTTACGCGCTAAATAATTATTGCTTGATAACTATTCTCTAGCTTTTTTGTGACTTTGCTTGTAATTGCTTTGATATCTTTTTCGTTCAATGTCTTATTAAAGTTTCGAATAGCTAGACCAAATGTGATTCTTTTTGTTTCGGATTTTTCATTCTCTTTGTATATATCTAAGCACTTTACTTTCCCATTGATATCATCATTATTGATATCTTTATATATTGATTCATATAGATCCTTATATTGAATATCGTTATTGACCTCAA
>JAHISI010000016.1 GCA_018818345.1 Patescibacteria group bacterium
AAAATATATTTACAATATGATGGATATAGTTCAAACCATACAAGAGAGGTTAGAGAAAGGAGTTCTAAGCTTAAACAGTAGCTTTAACAGAGAAAGAATCCAGGTATCAGGTACGGACAATCCAACACATGGTGAATATACTTCAAATATTGCGATGCAACTTGCAGGAGAATTAAAGAAATCTCCAAGAGAGGTAGCACAGATCATTGTAGATGGTTTTGAAAAGGGTACGGAGATTGAGAAGGTTGAAATAGCAGGGCCAGGATTCATAAACTTCTACCTTTCTAATTCATATCTCATGAATGAGGTTAAAGAAATACTTAAACAGAAAGAGGACTATTTCAAACTTGATGTTAAAAAAGGGAAGAAGATTGTAATTGAATATACCGATCCTAATCCATTTAAAATACTTCATGTAGGTCACTTGTATACCAACATTGTTGGTGAATCATTCGCACGCCTCCAGGAGGCTCTAGGAGCCGATGTAAAGCGCGCAATATATCAAGGTGATGTTGGATTGCATGTTGCTAAAACATTGTGGGGTTTGGAGAAGAAAATGAGAGAGGAAAATGTCGAATTTAGTAGCTTAGAATCATTGGATTTAACCAGTAGGGTTAAGTATTTAGGTGAGGCATATGTACTTGGTAGCGAGTACTATGATGAAAAAGAGGATGGACAAGCACAGGAGGAAATAGATAATCTGAACTACTACGTCTTCTCATTGTGCGTTCCTGAACTTCCGGAGAAAGACTTTAGTATTTACGAAAGAGAAGCTATTAAAGAGAAATATCTTGAAGGAAGAGAGTGGTGTATGGAATATTTTGAAACCATATACAAGAAATTAGGTACTAAATTTGACTATTACTTCCTCGAAAGTGAGACCAGTAGCATTGGCTTGGATATGGTTATGAAGAATATGGATACGGTATTTAAGAAGGACGCAGGTGCAGTCATATATGAAGGAGAAGAATCAAAAGGTCTTCATACAAGGGTTTTTGTAAACAAACATGGTATCCCAACATACGAAGCTAAGGATTTGGGATTGGCATTTAAGAAGCATGAACTTATAGATTACGATGAATCAATTATCATCACCGGTAAAGAACAGGCTGGATATTTTAAGGTGATACTTGATGCTTTGGGTAAGATAGATAAGGATTTGGCAGAGAAGACAACACATATCCCACACGGGTTAATTAAGTCTGTAGATGGTAAAAAAATGTCTAGCCGTAAGGGTACAGCGGGCGCCGAGATGCTTATTGATACTACTGCTCAACAGGCTATGGAGATGATGAAGGAGAATGGTAGGGTGACTGAGGGTATTGAGGAGAAGAGTCAAAGAATAGCTATAGCAGCTATTAAATATGCATTTTTAAAGGTTGGAGTAGGTGGTGATATTGTATTTGATCAGACTAAGGCTTTGAGTTTTGATGGCGATACGGGTCCATATCTTTTGTATGTGTATGCAAGGTGTAAATCTTTGTTAAAAAACAATACGGAAATCGAAAATGGGGGAGATATTAACGAGGATATCCTCAAGAATGCCGCAGCGAAGAGCTTGACCGAGACACTTGGCAAATCTAAACAAATCCTGCTAGCTTCGGGTCTAAGCTACGCACCATCAACATTGTCCCAGTATATCTTCGATCTTGCACAATCTTTTAACAATTTCTATCAACAGGTTTCTGTATTAGAAGCTCCAGAAAAGGATAGAGCGTCTTTACTAGCAATTGTACAAGCTACAATGCTAACGATGAAGAATGGGTTAGAACTACTTGGCATAGGGGTGGTGGATGAGATGTAAATGAATACGGGGTGTAGTTCAGATGGCTAGAACGCTACGTTCGGGACGTAGAGGTCGCTCGTTCAAGTCGAGTCACCCCGATTTAGGAAATAGATGTTAACTGTCCACACGCTCCCTTAATATCACTTCCATACGAATATCTTAATGTATTAGTAATCCCTCTGCTGTCCAATATAGTTTGGAATGCTTCAATCCTTTTTCTAGTACTAGGTTCGTAGGAAATACCATTAACCTTGTTAAAGTTAATAAGGTTAACAAGCACAATCTGATTCTTAAGTAACTTAGCCAATTCCTTAGCACACTCAGGAGTATCAGTAACATCCTTAAGCATCAAATACTCGTAAGTAATCTTCTTGTTCCTCTTTTTCTGATCCTTAATCAATACCTCCATTAACTTGTCTAAAGGATTTAACTTCGCAACAGTAGGCATAAGCTTCTCCCGAAGCTTTTGATTAGGAGCATGAAGACTAATAGCAAGATTAACACCCATATCCTTCTTTAAAAACTCCTCCAATTGAGGAATATATCCAGAAGTAGACACAGTGACCCTTCTAGCACTCATTGCCATCACATTACTATCTGTTAGTAAATCGATAGACTCAGAAACATTTTTCAAATTGAGTAAGGGCTCACCCATACCCATATACACAATATTGGTAATCTTCTCACCGGTAGCCTTCAACTTCCTTTGGAAATACATAATCTGATCCATAATCTCGTGGGTAGAGAGGCTTTTGTTCAAACCCATTCTCCCAGTAGCACAAAATTTACAACCCACAGGGCAACCACTCATACAGCTAATACACACGGTAATACGATCTTTGTTGCGCATTAACACACTCTCAACAGGAAAACCTTCCTTGGTATTTGCCAAAACCTTAATAGTCTTGTGATCAGAAGAGGGGAATTCAGTAAAATCATCTAATTCAGTAAAAGGGACCTCCTCCTTAAGCTTCTCTCTTAGGTCTTTAGGCCAATTAGTAAGTTCATCCCATGAGGAAATCACTTGCTTGAAGTACTGGTCATACAGCTGTTGTATTCTGTAACCCCGCACATTGTTGTTCTTAAGGAATCTTTTAAACATATGCCCATTATATTGTTCTTTCGTGTGATTTACAAACTAATCGTTCTCCTCTAATATGTATGTATCTAATTAAACATATTGCCCCTATGGTTATTGGAGCTACACACAACGGTTACATCGCCCCAAAAGGCTGGAAACCTAAGAATCCTGATGAGAATTACATCATTACATATCTCGACATTGAGCTTGCGAATGGCATTGGCATGGAGAAATTTGAGGATGTGGTGGCAGCTTGTGCTGCAGAAAGTTCGACCGGTACATGGACAGATGTATATTCTGGAAGAGATTCTGGTGTAAAGATGGCAGAGAAGCTTAAGGCTGTAGCATTTGATCTAGAACCAGAGACTAAAACATTCAAGATAGCGTACAAGAAGGAACTCTTCGAATTAGACAATATGTCAGGAATATTGGCAGGAGTGGTAGGGAATATCGATGGAATGAAGATGCTTAAGGCATTCCGATGCTTAGATATTCGTTTTCCTAAAGATATTATTCAATCATTTCAAGGTCCGCAGTTTGGAATTGATGGGATGAGAGAGCTTTTACATGTTGAAGAAGGCCCATTGCTTTGTACTGTTCCTAAACCAAAAGTAGGACGTACAGCCAAGGAACAGGCAAAGTTGGCAGAGATACTTTTTAGTGCTGCAAATGCTCAATATCATGGTATTAAGGACGACGAGAATCTAACAAGTCTGAAATTTAATACCTTTGATGACAGGTGTGAGTTGATACATAAGGTAGTGAGAGAGGTAGAAAGAAAGACTGGACAAAGAAAGTTCTATCTATGTAATGTAACGCACTCAAATCTGGATGTGATGATTCAAAGAGCAGACAAGATCAAAGCTCAAGGGGGTAGATGGATGATGATGGATATTGTTACTACTGGATTTAGCGCAATCCAGACTATGAGAATGCATAACCCGGGATTGGCAATACATGCGCATCGAGCGATGCATAGCCTTTTTGACAGAGAATCGGGACCGGGAGTGTATGACAAGGGCGAAATCAAGGATTTCTCTATGTCTATGATCGTGACTGCCAAGATAATGAGAATGTTAGGTGTAGATTCACTTCATGGTGGAGCTCCAAATACTAAGATGGAGAACTACGGTGAACCTAAGCTCATTAGAGATGCGTTGCAGTTGGATATTACTCCTGCGTCTAGCATGACCTTGGGACAGAACTGGTATGGGATGAAACCCGTATGGCATGTGGCTTCAGGTGGTTTACACCCAGGTACTATCCCTGAGGTCTTACATCAACTTGGAGAAGACATAATCATCCAGACTGGTGGTGGAGTTCTTGGACATCCATGGGGCATAGAGGCGGGTGTAGAGGCCGTAATTCAAGCAAAGGATGTGGCATTAGGCAGAGGAAACATGGAGCAATGGATTATCGAACATCCAGATACTGCATTAGCTAAAGCTGCGCATCATTGGGGATTTGGTCCTAAGATCGTTTAATCGAGGCGAGGCCTTGAGAACCCATAGCCATGTAAAATGACTTTAAATATAGTATCCCCTTGTTTTAAAACGTTCTAATCAAGGTGAAGCCTTGGCTGAAATTGTTCTTGCAAGCTTTTTGTTTTAAAAGAGTCGCTATGGGATTTGTAGGCGAGGCCTTGATGCTGTAAAATGTCCGTTATGGCAGACAAAGGAATCACATCTAGAACACAAGATTTCTCACAATGGTATTTAGATATCATAGAGAGAGCGGAATTAGCAGAGAACTCTGCTGTAAGAGGTTGTATGGTCATTAAGCCATATGGCTACGCTATATGGGAGAACATACAGAAGGAATTAGACAGAAGAATCAAAGCTAGCGGTCACAAAAATGCATATTTCCCATTGCTCATACCTAAGTCATTCTTTACCAAAGAAGCATCTCATGTTAAGGGTTTTGCTAAAGAATGTGCAGTAGTAACACATTACAGATTAAAAGAATCTCCAGATGGAAAAGGGATTGTGGTAGATGAGGATGCAAAATTAGAAGAGGAATTGATTATCAGACCAACCTCAGAAACCATTATCTACGATACCTTCTCAAGATGGATTACCTCTTGGAGAGATCTTCCAATGAAGATCAATCAGTGGGCAAATATTATGAGATGGGAGAAGCGAACGAGGCCTTTCCTAAGAACATCTGAGTTCTTGTGGCAAGAAGGACATACTGTGTATGCAACTGAAGAGGAGAATATTAAAGAAGTTATGGATATGCTTCAGATGTATGTAGATTTTGCTAGGGATACTCTTGCAGTAGAAACATATTCTGGAAGAAAGTCTGAGAGCGAGAAGTTCGCAGGCGCAGTGAATACCTTCGGAGTAGAAGCAATGATGCCTGATGGAAAATCATTGCAATTTGGTACCTCACACGACCTTGGACAGAACTTCGCGAAGGCATTTGATATTAAATTCGCAGACAAAGATGGTACTGTTAAAACACCATACCAGAATAGCTGGGGTGTAAGTACAAGAATGATGGGCGCATTAATTATGACCCACAGTGATGATAACGGATTGGTATTACCACCAAGCGTGGCTCCAATTAAGGTTGTCATTGTCCCAATATCTAAGGATGAGAACAGGGACACTGTAATGGAATATTGTAATAACATAGTAGAGGAGCTTAAGACAGAGATAGAAGAAGTCGAATTGGATGCTAGAGATTTTGTATCTCCTGGTTACAAATTCAATGAATGGGAGAAAAAAGGTGTGCCTGTAAGAATGGAGATAGGGGAAAGAGATATTCAGAATGGTGGAGTTACTATGGTAAGAAGAGATACAAATGAAAAGATGTTCGTGGAACGCTCACAGGTATTAGAATATACCAAGAATCTACTAAATGAGATTCAGAATAGTTTGTTGAATAGATCACAGTCGATTATTAGGAACAACACTCATGCAGTTGAGTCATATGATGGGCTTAAAACGATGATGAAGGGTGAAAAAGGATATGCAAAAGTATACTGGTGCGGAGATCCAAAATGCGAGGAGAGTATAAAGGCAGAAACCAAGGCTACGACTAGATGTATTGCAGAGGAAGACGTATCTGGGAAGTGTATATACTGCGGGAAGGATTCTAAAGAAGCTTGGTATATAGCGCAATCTTACTAGGTGAAACGGAGCGAAATCCGCTATTTTCTTAAACCTCAAAACTGTTCAAATTGACCATGCTGATGGCATGCTATTAAAATTCTCAAAAATTGAAGTTTGATGAACTATTGGTTTTGGAATAAGTGTTTGCTCGTGATGTACTCATTATTTACACCTGGGCCCTCTTATAGACCCGTAGTATTTTGCGGTCAAAAGGAGGTAATAAGTTTCACTATTCTAAATTCTTTAGATATTTCTTGAGATACTTTCCAGTCCAACTCTTAGGATTTTCCATTACATCTTCGACGGTACCTTCGGCAACTATGTAACCACCCTTGTCTCCTCCCTCTGGACCTAGATCCACGATCCAATCTGCGAACTTAATGATGTCCAAGTTATGTTCCACACATATAACGGTGTGTCCTTTATCAACTAAACCCTTAAGTAGGGTGAGTAGTTTATCTATATCATGGTAATGGAGCCCAGTTGTTGGTTCATCCAATATATACATGGCATGACCACGAGACATCTTAGATAATTCCTTTGCTAACTTGATTCTTTGAGACTCTCCACCTGATAGAGTGAGAGCTGATTGCCCTAATTGTATGTATCCCAAGCCAACTTCATTGAGTACCGATAGCTTCCTATATATAGAAGGAATATTCTTAAAGAACTCCAATGCGTCTTCTACTGTCATATTTAAGACATCTGAGATATTCTTTCCCTTATAATCTACCTGTAATGCTTCTTCATTATATCTTTTCCCATTACATGCATCGCAAGTAACATACATATCAGGCAAGAATTGCATTTCAACTTTGATCTGACCATCACCCTGACATTTCTCACATCTTCCACCCTTAACATTGAAACTAAATCTATTGGTCCCATATCCTCTTGCCTTGGCTTCCTTGGTATTCGCAAATAGCTCTCGAATTGCAGTGAAAACACCTGTGTAAGTGGCTGGATTTGACCTTGGTGTTCGACCTATAGGCGATTGGTCGATATCAATAATTTGATTAATTTTCTCCACTCCCTCGATCGATTTATATGATCCTTCCTGTTGTTTTGAATGCATAACTTTATTCATCAGTACTGGATAGAGTGTATCGTTTATCAATGAAGACTTCCCACTGCCAGAAACGCCAGTTATACAGATGAATTGGTTTAACGGGATTTCCAGATTTACATCCTTAAGATTGTGAGTAGTGAGCCCTGTGAGTTTTAACATATCCTTTTTATCTGCCTTCTGGTTATGCTTAAGCTTTTGTCCGACAGAGAGCTCTTTGTTTAGATACTTGGCAGTAAGTGAGCCGCTGTGCTTGATATTGTCTATTGTACCTTCTGCTACTACTAAACCACCATGCTTGCCTGCATTAGGACCAATATCGACTACCCAGTCGGCACATCTTATAGTTTCTTCGTCGTGTTCGACCACTATGACAGAATTGCCGGTATCTCGAAGGTTTTCGAGGGATTTTATCAACTTTGATACATCTCTTTGATGTAATCCAATTGAAGGTTCGTCAAGCACATAAAGGACTCCTGTAAGTCCAGTACCGATTTGTGATGCTAATCGTATTCTTTGTGATTCTCCACCCGAAAGAGTGGTAGCTTTTCTAGAAAGAGTTAGATAGTCTAGTCCAACATTGGTTAGGAAGTTCAATCTTGAGAGAATTTCCTTAATAATTGGTTTAGCAATCTCTGCTTTATTCCCTTTTAGCTCTATTGATCCAAAGAATGAGATTAATTCACTAATGGAGGTATTGGTTATCTCGTCTATGTTCTTTTCGTTGATAGTTACTGCGAGCGTATATGGTTTTAATCGTTTGCCATTACATGCATCACAAACTCTTTCTACCATGTACTTTTCAGTTTCGAGTCTTGAATAGTCTGAAGAAGTCTCTTTGTATCTTCGGTTTAATTCATTTATTACGCCTTCGTATTCTGCATCATATATCTTAGTTCTACCAAATCTATTGGTATATTGGATAGTATATGTCTCTTTTGCGCCTTTGCCATAGAAGATGAGGTCAAATATCTCTGGTGAATAGTTCTTGATTTGTGTTTTAAGATCAAAATGGTGCTCTGCAGCTACACTTTGTAATATCTTTAATGTCCACGAATCTTTACTTGTTCTGTTGCTCCATGGGAAGATTCCACCTTCAGATATGGTTAGATTAGGGTTGTAGAGTAGGTTTATATCTAACTCCTTAAGTATCCCTAAGCCTGCACACTTTGGACATGCTCCTTCTGGAGCATTAAATGAGAAGCTGGCTGGCACTATTTTAGGATATGATATGCCACAGGTAGGACAAGTGTTGTTTTCGGAGAAGAATAGGGGCTCTTCGCCTTCTATTAATACTTTAACTTCACCTTTTGATTGAACAACTGCAAGCTCTATGGCGTCTGTAAGACGTTTTTGTTCTACATTCTTACCATCTAAACGGTCTATTACGAGGTCAATATCGTGTTTTTTGTATTCATCTAGCTTAATATTTTCAATATCATCAAGCATATATGTATTACCATCAACGATTATTCTGAGAAACCCTCGTGCTAGCAACTTCTCAAACAGTGAAGAAAACTCGCCCTTGCGGTTCTTTATCAATGGTGAAACCACTTGGAACTTCTTGGTAGAGCCTTTGAGATGTTTGAGTACTTTTTGTGTTATTTCTTGAATGGTTTGTGCTTCAACTGGTGTATGACAATTTGGACAGTGGGCGATGCCAATATTCCCATACAGTAATCGAAGGTAACTATATATTTCAGTAATGGTTCCGACTGTAGACCTAGGATTCGATCCTGCGGTCTTCTGATCGATTGAGATGGCTGGGGAGAGTCCTTCTATGGAATCTACATCTGGTTTCTTCATAACGCCTAGAAACTGCCTTGCATACGACGAGAGAGACTCTACATATCTTCGTTGGCCTTCTGCATACAATGTATCAAAAGCTAAGGAGGATTTTCCACTACCGGAGACTCCGGTTATGACTACTAATTTGTTCTTAGGGATATCAAGCGATATATTCTGAAGGTTATTCTCTCTTGCACCCCTTATTTTTATATATTCTTGTTTCATTGCAATGTAGATTATACCACGGAAAAGGGGGATTTATAACCCTATAGAAAAACGAATTTTAGTTAAATGTCCCATATAGTTGTTGTTGCAAAAGGGTTTGTGGATATGCTAAGCTTGTGGTTGTGAATTATTGATAAGCACCTGTAGCTCAATCTGGATAGAGCAACACACTCCTAACGTGTAGGTTGTCGGTCCGACTCCGGCCAGGTGCGTTTTAGTGGATTTCTAACTCTGTAATGGATAGTTTATTGGCCTCATCCTTTGTGAAGGTGAGTAGGGTGTTATTGGAGTTTCTAATCAAGAATGTTAATAGGTTATCAGGTTGCGCAATGTTTACTTTGTTATCTCCATCTACATCAGTTATATATATTGCTCCTTCTTGTAAGTATGTAATATCTAATGAGTCTGTAAGCCAGTGTAGGTCAGAGGTTTTAGATATATCTGCAATATTCTTTATCTCCTTAGAACCAATGTTGACTGTGTGATCTCCTTCGGTTTTGTCGAATGTAAATACGGAGATTTGGTTTTCATCTCTGAAGATCAATCTTTCATGGTCTTCATTGAATTCTATGAATGTTGCGGGATATGCGGAAAGCATCATGAATTTTTGTGTCTGTATATTGAACCAGTATGTAGCCAATGAGGTTTGTATATATACTCCTTGTGCTTTTTGGTTGACCTTTATACCGGTAATCTCACCTGCAGAGTATGTGCTTTCTGGAGAAGATGAGAATTCTGAGTAGGTAAAGCCATTTTCTCTATATTGCAATATATATTCATCGGCTTTGCGGAAGTAGAAATTACTAATGAGGTATGTAGCATTGTTTCCGAGCAAGTCCATCTGTTTTAGATTGTATGTATATACATTATCTGTTTGATCCTTTGAGGGCTCTACAATGTAGAAGAATCCTTGTTCATCAGTTGTCCAGATATATTTTTGTGAGACTAATTTCTCGACGAATGTATTTGTTTGGTTCAATTTTAAATCATATGAATAGATTCCACTGGTGGAATCTAGTACTAAATAGTTATTATCATTTGCCCATGAGATTTTGTATTTTTTGGTTGAGTCAATATCTAGAGCTTTTAACGTAGAAAATTGTGAAAGGACTTGTGTATTAAGTAGATAGTACTGGCTTGTAGTTTCAGAGGTGACTTTTAACAAGGCTTGCAAACCACTAGGGGATAGTGTTATCTCTATATTATTACTCTCCAATTTCAATATCTCTGAAGGGTTTGGGGAGAAATCCCACAATGCAGGATTTAGAGTATATTCCCAAAGTGAGTATCCTTGTGTTTCTTTAGTTAGAAATACAATGTGATCTTCTTCTTTGTTAACCCAGTACTTTTCAATAGTGCCAGTTGAGGTCCAGAGAGTGATATGTTTAGGGTCTTGTTTGATTAACCATGGGAATATGGGGGTAGATTTGCCTTCTACAATCTCGACATCTTTTTCCCAATTATAATAACCTTCTTTTTCAACAGTTATATGATATGTTCCAATTTCTAAACTTGTACTTTTAGGAGTTCTACCCACGAGTTTTTGATCTACATGTATATCTGCTCCAAAAGGTGAGCTTTCAACGGTTACAACTCCGGTTTGAGTTATTTCTTGTTTGAAGAGGTCTAGTCTATATCCATTGGCATAGAAATATATGGAAGAAGCGACTAAGAACAGGATTAGGGTATATAATATGGGGTAGAGTATAGAGCCAATATGTGATTTAACTTTGGTCTTGGGAGACGTTTTCATGCCAAGAGTATAGCATAATGGGTGTAAAGTTTGTTAGAATGTAAACTATGGAAGTAAAGAAAAGAATTTTAACGGGGGACAGACCTACAGGACAGTTGCACATAGGCCACTATTTTGGGTCTTTACAAAGCAGAGCGAAATTACAAGATGAATATGAGGAGTATATTGAGATAGCAAATATCCAAGCTTTGACAGATAATTTTGATAACCCGGGTAAGGTTAGAGAAAATATCGAAGAGCTTCTTTGTGATTACTATGCAGCGGGGATTGATTTTGAAAAGGCAACAATTTTCATTCAGAGTGAAGTTCCTGCTATCCATGAGATTTTTATATATCTTGCTAACTTCGCTACAGTTCAACAGATACAGCATAATCCTACAATTAAAACGGAGATGGCTCAAAAAGGAATGGAAGTTTCTACTCCTTTGGGTTTTTTCATCTATCCTATACACCAGGCTGCAGATATATTGTGTGTTAATGCAGACTTAGTGCCCGTAGGGAAGGATCAAGCTCCAATGATTGAGGATACGAGGGTTCTTGCTAGAAAATTTAACAATACGTACAAGACAAATCTTTTACATCAACCACAAGCACTTTTTGGTGTTGAGGCAAATGTTCCAGGTATTGATGGAAATGCAAAGATGGGAAAGAGTTTAAATAATGGAATATATCTTGCAGATAGCGAAGAGGAATTAAGAAGGAAAGTATTTAAGGTATACACAGATCCTGCAAGAATCCATGCTACAGATCCAGGTAAGATCGAGGGGAATGTTGCGTTTACATATATGGATCTATTTGCAACTGATCTTGATGAGGTAGAGGCTATGAAAGAAAAGTATAGAAAAGGAGAAATCAAGGATGTAGAGGTTAAAGAAAGACTATTTGAGATTATGAATGCATATCTCACACCAATAAGAGAGAGAAGAAGAGAAGCAGAAGGTATGAAAGATGAGTTAATGCAGAAAGCGTTAAAAGGTAGTGAGAAGGTTTCTGGCATAGCAAGAGATATTGCTGATCAGATGAAAGAAGCGATGAAATTGAAGTTTTAAGTGATAATAGATAACTTGTAGTAGTTGGAGCTAATTCATATGTTTGTAAAGAAATTAGGTATAGACCTAGGAACAGCTAACTCAGTTGTATTTGTACAAGGGGAGGGTATTGTCTTAACTGAACCAACAGTAGTAGCTATAGATGTTAACAACTTCACTGTCATAGCAGTTGGACTAGAAGCAAAGGAAATGATTGGTAAAACTCCAGACAATATTGTTGCCAAAAGACCTCTACGAAATGGAGTTATAGCAGATTCCCGAGTCACGGAAGCTTTACTAAGATATTTCTTTGATAAAGCATTGGGTAAGAGTAGATTTTTCAAACCAGATGTAGTCATTAGTGTCCCTGCAGGTATTACTTCGGTAGAAGAAAGAGCAGTACTGAAAGCTGCTAATGCTGTTGGTGCTAGGAATGTCACATTGCTTCCAGAACCATTGTTAGCTGCATTAGGGGCTGAAATGCCAATACAGACATCTTCTGGGAACATGATTATAAATATGGGTGGTGGTACTACCGAAGTCGCCGTTATATCCCTCGATGGAGTAGTGGAATATGAATCACTAAGAGTTGCAGGTGACGCTATAAATGAAGCCATAATCTCATATATGCGTAAAAAGAAAGGTCTTTTAATTGGAGAACAAACGGCAGAGAAGATAAAGATTAAGATAGGTTCGGCTCTAGAAGTTAAAGATCCAAGAGAAATGGAAGTAAGAGGAAGGGACGTTGGTGCTGGTATGCCTAAATCTGTCGTAGTTAATTCAAATGATATCGCCAAGGCTGTTGAATGGCCATTAAGAAGTATCATTAAGAGCGTACAAGCAGTATTAGAAAAGACGCCTCCTGAGCTCTCCGCGGACATCATAGACCGTGGTATGGTTATGAGTGGTGGAACAGCAATGCTCAGAAATCTAGACAAGCTATTCTCTCGTGCTACTGGAGTGCCAGCTCATGTTGCCGATGATCCATTGTTTTGTGTAGTAAAGGGTACTGGTATTGCCTTAGATCTCATAGAAGAAGGCTCTAGGAAGTTCTCCTTTAATCGAGATTTTAGAAGATAGTTTTAATCTTCTTTAACATATATAATATATCCCATGGAAATATTTAATAGAAAAAAGAAGACGTTAAAGCTTGATGAAGTCACAAAATTGCTTAGTGAATTAAGAATTCCTACAGCATTGGTTTTTACCCCAATAAACTTAGAGACGGAGAAGAAGAAATTTTTTAATAGCGATACATACAATCCAGTTTTTGAGTATAGGATTGTTAAGAATAATAACAAAGAGATATTAAAAAAGCTTTCCAATGTAAAAGAGATCGTTGATGTTGATCCTCGTATTTCTGATTTCTACCTTCAGTTGATTGATTCTAAGAAAGAGGCTAGTGACCTTATGCATTCCGTTGGAAATAATGAAGAGATTACGGATATTTCTGTACATAGGTATGGTAAACCAAGTGACAAGCTTTTTAGAAATGCAGCTAGAGTACTTAGAGGTAAATTAGACAGTTACAATGTAATAGATGAGGATACAATAAAGAAGGGTGACATTCTCTACTACGATGATATTGTTAAGGTTTTCAATGTTGTATTCCAGGAGTTGGGTTTAGATGGCTGGACAGTGAATAAGTCTATCAATATTGCTAAGAATGGTGTGAAGATTGGTGTAAAAAGAAAAGAGATTCTAGTTGATGAGAATATTGAGAGAACCAAATTCAAATTAAGGAAGACGTTGATACATGAAGTTGGAACTCATGCTTTGAGAGCGCACAATGGTTTGATGTGTGGGTTTGATGCTTTTAGTAATGCGAATCTTCCTGAGTATTTAGATGTAGAAGAGGGTTTAGCTACATGGAATGAGAATAGTATGGGTTTGCTTACTGAGAAGTGGTTGAAGAACAAAGCTGCATTGGCATGGGCTATATATTTGGGCGAGGATCTTTCATTTAGAGAGCTTTACAATGTTCTTTTAGCGGTGTTACCTAAGTACTCTGCTTTTGACGTTACATATCGTGTAAAGAGAGGTTTGGGTGATACTCATGATAGGGGGATATATTCTAAGGATGTTGCATATTTTAGAGGTTTTAGAAAAGTTAAGAAGAAATTGGAAGAGAATCCTAGGTTGTATAACCAATTGTATGCTGGAAAGATTACATTTAAACAGTGTGAATGGGTTGAGGATGGGTTATTACCTATGCCTACTAATGTTCCTAACAAGGATAAATGGTTAGAGATATTTGAGAAAGCGGGGATATAGTCAGATCGAGTTTTTGTGCTATCATATATACATAATATTGTCCAAATAAATATGGATACAAATCCTTCATTAGAGAAAGAAAATGCACAGTCTAAAGTCCCAATAAATCCTTATTTTCAACCCTCACAAAAAGATTTGGTAGCCACACCAGAAGTAACGGAAGAAGTAACCCCCGAAATAGTAGATTTACCCTCCGTCGAAACCGTAAGAATGCCAACATTGGATGATAAGTCTGAAGAACCATCGGCTTTAATTAATAGTTTGCCCAATATTGCTTTGGATCAAAAAAATAATGCATCATCTAATGTTAAAGATCCCAAAGATCTAGATTTAAAAATGTTGGGTTCAGATGAGCATGGATTGTACATTAAGATCCCAACGGAGATAAATGCAGAAGTAAGAGATGCTCAAAATGAATTCATTCCTGTTTTTATGGATGTACATAAAAAGTATGCCAATTATCCAGAATGGGAATATATGAATGCACAAAATCCATTTGTTTTTGCTCCTGCAACCATTCGAATTATGTCTAATCAGTTAATACCCCAATTACTTAAGGAAACAACAACACTTTTTTCTAATGGAGTAGAGGAAAATACTGAGAGATCTATGCATTGGAAGGAATCAAATATTGAAGGGATATTAAATAAGCTACTTGCCTATGAATCATATCGATTAGAAAGAATCATGGCTCCAAGAGCAAGAGATCATATGAAAGAGGCCTTTCCTGGAGAAGAGGTAATCAAGGTTAAAGAGCTATGTACTGGAGCAGGTATGACTACTGCATTAATGTATGAAGCTTTAAAGGAAACAGGTAAGAAGGTAGAATTTCATTCTGCAGATAATTCACTTCAATCTGTTATTTGTGCCGCTACGTTATTAACCTTACGAGGTATTCCAACAAGGATTGTGTTGGAAAGTGGTCAAAAAGAAAAGAACTTTGAGGGTGTAACAATATATTTTGAAACAGCTCAAGAATCTATACAAAAGAATCAAGATAATTACCACTTTGTATTTTCAGATAATGGAATAAATTATTTTGATGAGAAGCCTCACTTTGAGGTTGTAGATGAGATGGTAAAAAGAGTTAAACCAGGAGGACTTTTTCAAGATTGTACCTTGGATCCTGGAATGCAGGTTGATCTTTCAACAGTAAGCATGCTAGGGACAATCCTCTTCACAAAGAAGGAAAACTTTAAGAAAAAAGTTAGGTTAGGAGATGCGGAATATAGTATTAAGGAAAAAGATGGGATTTCTTTTATTGAGCAACTCTTTTCTCCTTCATCTACTATGCAATACGAACTTTTGGCTGATGTTGGTAAAAAATTAGGAGTGAAAGCTTTCGCAGAATACTTGGGCGGAGCAAAGAAAGCGGGTGCAATAACTAAAAAGTTAGCACCAAAAATCGCTCAAGATTTAAGAAAAACAGGAATGAAGATTTTAGAACTTACAGGCCTTAAGGGTTCATATTATCCAACATACGAAGATCGAAAAACTAGTTTAACAAGATTTTTTGAATTAAAACTGCCAAAGAACAATGATATGGGATAATACGTTATATTTGTTTGTTGTAATACTGGGATTCACCTCCTTAATAGGGCCTTTAGTTACCTTCATAAAGGAGCCAAAAAATAAAGCATATTTCTTCTTAGGAGTCTTAGGAATAATCGCGGGTCCAGTCTGGGCTTTTTCTACAGTATCTTTTTTACTAACTGATACATTAAGTACAGCCAAACTTTGGGCAGACATTATATATCTTGCATCAATATCAATCGGACTTTTCCATTATATTTTCTCCACATACTATCTTCGTAGAAAGAAGATCAATTTGCTGTTTGCATTATTTGTAGTAGGTGGTTTTATATTTCTGCTTTATCAGATATTTTTTACTAATAACTTTATTGAAAGAATTGTATTAGAGGGAAATAACTATATTGTGGTAGGGAAGGCATATATGGTCTGGATGGCTTGGTTAACAATCGTTTTCGCAGTTAATGTATATAAAACTTTAAGAGGATACAAAGAATTGTCATTTATTGAAAAAGAGCAGCAGAAATATTTAATTATTGGGAATGTATTAACTGTTGTTGGTTCTTTTCCGGCTAATATTATAGCTCCATATTTTGGTATTTATGAGTATATTTGGTTTGGTCCTGTTGTTTTTTCAATTGCAAACCTCATAATATCGTATGGTCTAACGCAGACTAGATTCCAGCGATTGGGGGCAGTGATACGTGGGATTCTAAGAAGTCTTTCACTATATGTTATTCCCGCAGTGATATTTGTTGCTTCTCTGGAATTTCTTTTTCCACTGATTAAGCAGCTTTCAATTTCCAAGTTGTTATTTTATATCATTGCATTTTTGTTTGCCCTGGCTTTTAAATTAATTATAGATTCGGTTGCAAATATTTTTCTCTCGGAAAAACAGATTTTAAGGAATAAAGGGGAGGGGTTTATCAAATTGTTGAACTTTGAACAAGAGCTTTCTGATATATGTAGTAAGACATTGAACTATATATGTCAAAATACCTCTGCAGATAAAGCTCAGATTTATCTTTATGATTCTGTAAATACAAAATCATATTACTTTACTAATGGGGATTGGAAGATTGAAAATCTAGATAAGATTTTCACAGAGATACCTGTATATTGGAATAAAAAGACAACTGCGGAGGGAAAGTTTGAGGCTTTATCAAGATCTGAACTTGAATATTTGAGTAATAAGGATGCCATAGAGTATCGAGAATATTCTAATTTATTGTACTTATTAGAGTTAGCGAAGATCCAGATAGTTTACCCAATAGTTTCAGGGAATGAATTGATAGGGGTGCTTTTCATACAGGATTTAGCTAATAACCAGATGTATAAAATAGATGAGCTTAATCTTTGGGATCGTATATATAGTCAATTTCATATTTCTGTTAACAAAGCGTTACTATATCAGCAGCTTCAATCGTTGAACTCAACGCTCCAACAAAAAGTAGATATTCAAACTAAGGAGCTGCAAATAAAGATTTCTGAGCTACAAGAGGCTCGTAAAAAAGAAAACGATATGATCGATATCATGGGTCATGAACTTAGAACACCTGCTACCATAGTTAAACTCAATGCTCAATTACTAGAGAAGTTTACAGGGGATATAGATAGCGATCCTGAAGCATACAAGAGATATGTAGATAGGATAAAGATGGCAGTGGAGAATGAGATAAAACTTATTAATACATTGCTAAGTAGTGCTAAATTAGAAGGAAATAAGATAGTCATAGATCCTGAAGAGGTTGATCTTAAGGAAGAAGTAGATATGGCTATACATGGCAATGAGAAGGATGCGAATGAAAAGAATCTTCCAATAATTAATAATATTAAATCAGATACTCCTCATGTATATGCAGACAAGGCTAGGGTGGTGGAGATATTAAATAACCTCATAAGTAATGCTGTTAAATATACGGAGAGTGGTAGCGTAACCATTGAGGATAGATATGATGATAATTGGGTGGAGGTATCAATCATAGATACAGGGCATGGTATTAGTGCGGAGGATCTTAAAAAGCTTGGCCAGAAGTTCTACAGAGCTGGGAATTACATAGATTCTAATGTTAAGGTTGGTGACAAGATGGAGATAGTAAGGCCTGGAGGTACGGGTTTAGGGCTCTATGTGACCTTCAACCTCATACGTAAGATGGGTGGTGATGTTCGTGTAGAGAGTGAGGTAGGTAAGGGTAGTAAATTTATATTTATATTACCTAGATACAAAGCACAAGCCATTCATGATCATGATGGTGAGAGTAATAATATGTTTGAGAAGCTAGGACTTAAAACGCAGTAATAATAGCTTCTGCTATATTTACAGGTTCTCCCTCAATCTTAGTCTCATATGCCTTATATCCAGGATGTAAACTAATCTCTTGTATACATGGCTTCCCATTCATATACATAAAGTCTACAGCCATGAAATCAGCTTCTAGTACAGCTGTCATCCTCTCAGCAATCTCAGTAATCTCCTCATTAGGTTGGTTACACATCTCATATGTACTAGTTCTTTTATTAACAGTCATAAATCCTTCTCCTGCAATTCTCTTCCATCCACCAATAACCTTACCTAGTTTAACAAATATTCTGTAATCTTCACCTGCATCAGAAAATTCTTGTATAAAGAAATGAGAAAGATCCTGTCCATCAAGATTCTCTTGTTTGTAATCCTCATCTTTCTCTAATTTAAACACGTTCTTTTTTATCTTTTCCTTCCCATCAATCATCTCAGTTCTATTAGCACCAGTATATTCTTTAATAATTAGGGGATAGTCCTTTAACATATCTCTATCCTTTAAATACTCACCATTAGTTTGGAAATATGTATTAAAGTAGGGGAGGTTATTTTTTGAACACAGCATTGCGAAGGCTATCTTATTGTAATATGGAAGATTCTTGATTGCTTTGGAATTTTGAATGATCACTTTTTTTTCTGGGTTGTCTCTATTATATTGATCAACGTAATCTATCATGAATCTCTTATATTGATACTCACGTTCATCGTCTAATGAATGACCCCGTAAAATCACGTTGCTGTACTCCGTTATGTCGTGCCCAGCTACCTTGATAACCGTGGAACCATTATGAAACAAGAATTCTATCTCATCGTTATATGCAAAATCGCAAGGTATATCCTTCTTTTTTAATTCTTCTACTAATCTTGCAGATCCAGTAGGTATTTCGCCCATGGTAGCTACTTGCACACGTTGTCTTTTATCTATAATGAGGTATTTCATATTAGAATTTTTTAATTTTAGATATTAAACCTTTGAATTGATACTTTCTAATTGCTTTTACAAAATCTTTGTCTTCAAAGTACTTCTTTTCGACCATTAATAGATCGATTCTATTAAATCCTAGTCCTGTTTCTCTTATCTCATCTGTATTTCGATGTTGTATGATCATTGCATCTAAAGAAGCGTTTACTTTAAGGCCTTCTATTGCCTTCCATTTCTCTAGGCCTTTATTTATATCTAACCCATTGATTCTTATGCCTTCATCTTTGTATTCTCCGATAACGGCATCTTGTTTGAGGTACGATCCAAAGAGTGATTTCTTACGAAGTAGGGTAGGAATGTCTTGTGTACTATTACCTACAATTACTATCTGCTTTGTATTATTGCCTTTAACTAGCGCTTTTACATATTTCTCATATACTTCTTCTCTAGATTCTCCGATAACTGGATACACATTGAGATATGCTTCGGGCATGATATTGATTTCAATTATTCCGCCATTCTCTTGTGTAAGAGGTTTTGATATGTCCTGACAAAGGATATCGACACCTAACGTAAATGCATGGATAGAGGAAGCTATACTTTCTACGATTGCTTTAATCTCAGGTCCAACCTTTTCTGTAAAGTCTTCTGTGATACCACCTTGGCTCATACTTGCTACCTTTCTAACATAGATTTTCTGTTCTTTCTTAGGAATAGATTCTAATGTAAGTTTTTGGTCTTTGAGATATGAGAGTAGGGGTTCATCGATTATTATTGGTTTAAGTGTATGGGTTGGATTGGTTACATCCCTTCGAGGGTCAGTATTGGTTACTTCTATTAATTCTTTTATTGTACTCTTGCCATTTCCTACAATGAAAGCAGGGATTCTCTTCGTGGTTATTTCTAGATGACCATCTATAACCAAGAGCCTGTAATCTTCCCCTTTGATTTGTTCTTGCATCATTATCTTGTTCTGCCATTCTTTCCCGATGTGTTTGCTACATGCCTTTTGTGCAAATTTGAATGCGTCCTTAGCTTCTTCTATAGTTTTGATACTTGTTACTACTCCATGTCCGCCAACTAAGCCAACAGGCTTAATGACTACGGGTTTTTCATATTGGCTCCAAATCTCTTCGAGTTGAGTAATATTATCTACTACTTGCCATTTAGGAATAGGGAGGCCCATACGCTCAATCATTAAATTACTTGCCCACTTATCTTTTTGTATTGTTTGAGCAATCTTCGAATCTTTACTAGAGGACACGGAATACAGGATCTCGGAGTGTTTTCCTACACCAATTGTGTAATGTCTATTGTATCCTTTCGAATATGTTACTCTCTGGTCTTGAACTAAAGTAGGCGTTGTTTCAAGTCCTAGCTTGTTTGCAATGTGTAGGATGGGGATGGTAACCATGGAGAGAAGTCTCTGTTTTATGACCTCTTCTAATGTATATTTTTTTGCTTCTTCATAGCTCATCTTTCCATTATCTAGAGCTACAATTATCTCTCCAAGTTCTCTCCAGAGAGATGTCATTTGAGAACGTATGCTTAGGATATCATTTTCAAACTTATATTCTCTAATGAACAAAGGATGAAATCCCTTGAGCATTTCTAAATATTTTACAATCGCATCTGATTTATGGACGTTGAGTTTAATAACTGAGAGATCTGATTCTAGATTGAGACCTTGTAGAACTTGCACGTTACTCATAATGGTAGACTTATAATTTATTTGTGTACTTATCTCTAATATATTCCATAATAGGGATGGCGACCTTCACCTTTTCACCCTTGTCAGCTTTGTAATGTAATCTTAATCCAGGGTTGTAGTTAATTTCATTAATTCCACACTTACCTGGTTTTGTTATATCTTCTGCAATGATATCTACACCCCCAAATTCTAAATCAAGAGCCTTAACGGCCTTCACAGCGAGCTCTTTGTAGTATGGATCCACGATGGATGCGCACTCTTCTGTAGTGCCTCCAGTGGTGAGGTTACAATTGTATCTGAGAGTTATAACTTGGCCTTCGTCAGGAATGGTATCTAATGTAAGGTCGGCATTTTTTAATCGTATTTCCACTTCGGAATCTATTGGAATTGGCTTGAGAATGAGTAGACTACGCTCTTTATTTGAAATATCAATTAATTCTCTTATAGTGTTCTTACTATTACCAATAACCACAGGAGCCTTCCTCCAGACTATTCCAACAACGTTTTCACCAACTACTAGGAAGCGATAGTTCTCTCCTTTTATGAATTCTTCTCCTAGTACTTTTACTTCTCCTTTTGATCTGTCTTTTTCTAAAGCTTCGTTAAAAGAAGAAATCACTTGCTCTTCAGTTTCTGGGAGTAGGGTAATGCCTTTTCCTCCGAGTTGTTGTGAGGGTTTTATTACAATGTCTTTGTACTTATTGAAGAACTTTATAGCATCGATAGCGCTACTCAAGCCTTCTTGCTTTGGGACATCTACACCATATGAACTTAATACCATGTTAGTTAAGTTTTTACGTTTTGAAATGGTAGCACTTGGGGAGGAGGTTAGTGGGGTGACTGTGTTTATAATGAACCAATGCTTATCTCCAACCTCAAACTTAGCAATTAGGCTTCTCACAACTATTGAATACTTGATACTTAAGATATCTGCAGCTTCTACATAGTATGCTAAATGCACATTACCAGCCTCTTTCAAATATTCTTCGTATGTTTTCATTATTTAAATGTTTTACTCGTATCAATTAAGTAATCTCTTAAGTCATTTCTACCTAAGGTGACAGAATGTGTACTGTCTTCGGTTACAATCATCTCGAGGTCTCGAATCTCTCCTGAAATCTTTACTTTAACAATGATAACAGGTCTGATTACAATTTGCCCATCTTCAAAGATTTTTGCCAAACGTATAATATATTCGTCACTTGTACTATTCTTGCTGTATTCATCGATATAGTCTTGAGCATCTGTAAAAGTATCAAAAGTTTTAGGACATTTGAGATAATCAAACTGTCTCATTGTTTCAAAATATCCCATTCGTGATACATAGCTTCTGGATATACGAGAAGTTATAGCTCCTGTATCTACAAATGCAGTGGTAAGTTCTCTGTCTTTGTTTTCATTCTTACTACCTTCTTTGTATGATTTGTAGTAAAGGGTTATCTTCTCATTAATATTTATAACCTTTCTTCCACTAATAGCTTCAATGCTGTCTTCGACTTCACCGCCAAAGAGGTTTTTTGCTACTCTAATTCCATGCTTAATACTTTTTACAGAAAGCCCTTTGATTTTTTCTAATCTCCATTTTAATCCGGCTTGGTTGGCTACTTGTATACCAAGACCAGGTCTAGCATTTAGCTCAAATACAATTGGACCTTTGTCTGCATCTAATGCTATATCTACACCTACATATCCAAGCTTGCTTGCTTTTTGACATCTTACAGCTATATCCAATATCTTGTCCCAATCAGGTATCTGAACGCCTGAAAGTTTTTTGTTAATTTTTAGATCTTGAGTCGAATCGATCATCTCATATGTATCACTTAAGAACGATTTATTGTTCATGTGCATAGAGTAGGTGGTTATACCTGTTCCAATGTCTATACCGGTACATATCGCTCCTGAGTGGAGATTGGCGGTACCATTAGATCTTCTAGTAGGTATTCTAATCATGGCCATAATCGGTACTAGGTTGAAGCAGATGATTCTTAAATCGGGTACGCCTTTGTAGGAGTATTGTTTTAGGAATGAATCTGTTCGGACTCTTTCTTCGATGATTGCGATGTCACTTCTTTCGCCCATTGAGAATCTTCCTTCAAGGATATTTTCAATGTGTAAAGTGAGATCTTTCTTTGATAGTACCTCTCCGCCTGGTCTAATCCATGCTAATTCTCCTTTTTTACGACCATAGAGGACGAGGATTCCATTCCCACCAGTTCCTTGATTAGGTTTAATTACGAAGCTTTTTGGTAATGACTCCCAATCTAAGAAGGCTAATTGCTTTCTGTTTTTTATTAACTTGTATACTTCAGAGGTTTGTATTCCTTCTCTAGCCAATAGCTTCTTTGTAGCTATCTTGTTGTCTGCTAGTGCCTTAGCTTTTGGATGGTTGTATGGACGAACATATTCCTGATTTCGTCTATTGAGCCCTAATACTTCGTTCATTCTACTTCTGAACATTGTCTTTGTTTTGGCTAATTGATTTAAATCTGAACAGATCCTTCACTCTTAATCCTGCAAACTGGCCAATGAAGATGTTAAATACAATTAGAAGAGGAACAATCCAGAGGTTGTTTATGAAATACTCAGATACTGCATCTCTGGTTATGACAAACCATCCTAATGCAGCTATGATTACGGTACTTGAAAGAATCATAACTGAGGACTTGAAGGATTTTTTAACATATTGCTTTATGAAGAAGTCTGAAAGTGCGGCAATTGAAATTACTGCCAATCCGGAGATATTTGTCATGTTTTCTAAACCTAGACCAAATCTTTCTACAACAATGAAGAATACCACTAACATTATGGCTAGCAAACAATAGTTTACAGCTATCCTGGCGATGTAGTGCATACGTACTTTTCTAAGGATAGTGTATGAGAGTAGGGTAGTTAGTATGACGATTAGGGTTATGGCTAATCCATATTTAAGTCCAGTATATGAATATGCAATTGCCAAGATTATTGGCGCATATATTCCATATGTTTTGGACCCTATGACGTATCTAGCTATACTTACAATGGTAGCTACGATCATTACAGCGAGTAACAATTCAAGTACCTGTTGAGGAACGCCAGTCGTAATCATCCATTGTGTAAAAGGTGTATAGGTCATTGAAATATATGTGTATTAAATTAAGGCAGATTCTGGTTAGATTATACTTAATTTGGGGTGTATTTGTCGATGGGAGTTCAGAAATTCATAATTATCAGAAGGACTGACCTAGGTCAGTCCTGTCTAACCAATTTTTCCAATAAAACCAGTGTAGGGAAGGGAAAACGCACATTTGGTACTGTGCAGATAATTAGAAAAACAGGGTAATCTGATATAGCACTAAATTGCAAAAAGTGATCGCCAAGCCCGTCCAATCCAATGTAAAATGGCTTTGCACATTAATGAGGACTGACCTAGGTCTGACCTTTTTGTTTATTAATAAAAAAGAGCCATATTGCTATGGCTCCTCTTACGATCTATCTATGTAGAACTATTATTTCAATTCTACAGTTGCACCTGCTTCTTCAAATTTTGCTTTGATAGCTTCTGCATCTTCCTTTTTGACACCTTCTTTGACTGTCTGAGGAGCTGCATCAACCATATCCTTAGCTTCTTTGAGACCAAGTTCTGTGATTTCTCTTACAACTTTGATAACAGAGATCTTCTGTGCGCCAGCGTCTTTAAGAACAATGTCAAACATTGTTTTCTCTTCGACTTCTTCTGCTGGTGCTGCTGCTACTCCTGCTACTGCAACTGGAGCTGCTGCACTTACTCCAAACTTGTCTTCCATAACTTTGACTAAGTCTGCGAGTTCAAGCACTGTCATCTTCTCTACTATTTCCATAACTTTCTTTGCGTTCTCAGAAAGCTCTGGTAATGTTTTTGCTTCGTCTGCCATTTTTGTAGATATGTATAAATTAAATAACTAAATTATGTCCTTAAGCATCCTTTTCAGAAATGCCCTTTAGAACCATTGTTAAACCTCTGACATTGCCAGTAACGGCATTCATAAAGCCAGAGAGTGGGGCGACCATAGTGCCCAGTAACTTACCAAGTAATACTTCTCTTGAAGGAATATCTGCTAATTGCATTACTCTTTCTGCTGTCAAAAACTCTCCTTCATATACACCACCTCTTGCTTCAAAAAGCTTGGTAACTTTTTGTGCTTCTTTTACTAATTTTGCTGGAGCTGTTGGATCTTCATCAAAGAATATAATTGCAGTAGGACCATCAAACTCTTGTGTTTGTAATGGTTGTTCTGCTTCTTGTAGTGCTATTTTAAAGATACTATTCTTTACTACTTCGTAGTTAGCACCTACACCTTTTAACTGGATCTTAAGGCCTGTTACAGTCTTAGTATCTGTCTTTTCAGAGTTGATTAAAAGATATCCAACCTTGTTTTTAAGGATTTCTTTATATCCATTTAATAACTCCGTTTTTTGGGAACGTGTCTTAGACATATTTATTATTTATTAATTGAATTCACTATTTACCTCACAAGGATTTATTCTATACCTTGTTTCTTAGGTTAATATATGGCTTGGATTATATCAGTAGAATGGGGTAGGGTCAAGGACTTGCTCGGAAAGGTGGATCTATGAAATATTCAAAAAACTACGCGTAGTTTTTAATTTTCTGAATAAATACATTCATGATCCACCCTCCGGGTTCGCAAGTCTACCGATTTGTTATATTACCAGTTGAGGTCTTCCATAAATATGGAAGGACTCAGCCCGACAAGGGATGGAATAATTTGAAGCTCCTCGCCCTCATATCTTTGTTGCTTTCTGGGCTTTTTGGGGAATGCTGGTTCCTGTTTGATATACGATAAAGAGGTTTCATCATTCTTTTTCACCTCACGGAAGTAAAACAGTATTCCTTCTTTAGTGCAAATTTTGATTGTATTCCAACACTTTCGTTTGTTTGAAATAATATGGAAAACACGTTCTCCCATATGTAGGATAGTACCATCAATCCAGGGAATAATTTTCTCCTTAGTTTGCGGAATATCCTTTTCCAAAAAACATGGAGGTTCTGAAAATGGTTTTAAACTTTTCGAAACTACCTTTGTTTGATATGGATGGGGATCCCCTTGTCGAGGGCATTCCTTGCAGAATTTAGTGTTGCCACATAAATTACACATCTTTTACACTCCCTTATGATTATGAAATGAGCAACGATAGGTCGGTAGACCTGTTGCCTAGATATTCTATCCTATAGATATGGGGTTGTAAAGATATATTGTGATAAATAGGGGGATTCAAGAGCGAGTTGGGTGATTTATATAATTAAAGAGTTTAGATGGCTCACGTGTTGCCTCTAAGGTCTACTATTAATTTGTCTCTCAACTCGCTCTCTTTTGTCTTTTTGCTCTTGTTTAGGGTTTGTTTCAGTGTGTTACTTACAGAGATAAATGGAGATTATGTTATTTAATCAATCTATGGTTACGCTTAAAAGCCTGGTAGCCCGATTGATTCTCTCTACATATAATGTAATGGGAATAACTTTATCATTCTCCTTATCTTCGATCTCTGTATGAATTTTTTCACTTCGCGTTGAAAATGGTTCACGGCTTTTGATTGGGAACTTGACGCTATTAAACTTCACGTTCTCATCTCTTTCCATGATAAAATCACAGAAAGTACCATCACCATTACACGGAATGAGCAATTCAATTTCAGTAAAAAAAAGGAACAGCTTTTTATCTTTCTTTAATACAATCAGACCAGGATAGCATTTCTCTTCGTTATACTCGTTTCCTTGTACAGTTGTAATACACATTTTTCTTTATCCTTTTTTTATTTGTAATACCCTTAAGAGCAACAAGACACCCATATTATATCCCATAGAGTGTATGTCGTAAAGGTATGTATAAACAAAAAGACCCCCTTACGGAGGTCTTTCAATTACAATATGTTATATCTACTATGCTTTAGAGTAGGCTATCTTAACACTTGCACCCATTGTAGGAGCAAGATGCATCTTCTGTAGAATTTGATCCACAGGTTTGCCTAATACTTCTTCAATAGAGGTAACACCTGCGTGTACATTTTCTACCAATTTAGCATCATCCAT
This sequence comes from Patescibacteria group bacterium, assembly GCA_018818345.1. GTDB lineage: Bacteria > Patescibacteriota > Dojkabacteria > SC72 > SC72 > UBA12078. The sequence goes on from JAHISI010000016.1 coordinate 26,647, forward strand.
ATCCAATTTACCTACATTCATATGTATAACTCCAGAGTCATCACATGCAAATGTCTGCTTACCCTTTTTGTATTCAGAAACAGCCTTCTCAATATCATCAGTAACTGTACCATTCTTAGGACTTGGCATTAAACCCTTAGGACCTAATTCTTTGCCAATTACAGCAATCTTAGGCATAACTGCAGGAGTAGCAATAGCTACATCAAATTCAATCTTACCTGCTTTAATATCCTTCATCAATTGCTCCATACCTACTAAATCTGCACCAGCAGCTTTAGCAACCTCATCCATATCAGGAGTAGCAAATACTGCAACTCTAACAACCTTGTTACCACTAGCATTAGGAAGTGAGATTGCACCTTTTATAGATTTAGGATCTCTATCCTTAGGAACTTTAACATCAACATGTAATTCTAATGTACCTGTGAAGTTAGAGTAGGAGAGGGACTTAACTTTTTTAACACCTTCTGCAACAGAATATGTTAACTCTCTATCTAATCCCTTTGTTGTCTTAATATATTTTTTTCCTCTTTTCATATTTGTATATCGCTTGTAATTAAAGTTCTACTTCTACACCCATCTGTTTTGCAGTACCAGCAATAATCTTTGCTGCTTGCTCTGGGTCTGATGTATTTAAATCTGGCATCTTTACTTCAACAATCTTCAAAACTTGCTCTTTAGTAAGTTTTCCAACTTTATCTAAGTTTGGTCTTGCTGAACCTAATTTGATATGTAATTCTCTTCTAATCAATTCAGATGTAGGAGGAGTCTTTAATTCAAATCCAAATGTTCTGTCTTCGTAGATTGTTAAGATTACAGGAGTTAAGATACCATCATTCTCTCTTGTTTTCTCATTAAACTGTGCACAGAAATCCTGAGCGTTAATACCGTAAGGAGCAAGAGTTGGACCTATTGGAGGTGCCATGGTTGCCTTACCTGCTGGTATCGTTATCTTAATTATTTTTTTTACTATTTTTGCCATATCAATATATATTTAACTAAAGTTTACTTACCTGTGTAAGATCTAATTCAACAGGTGCTTCTCTACCTAGGAAAGAAATGAGGACTGTGATCTTTCCTTTAGCAGTATCAATATCCTGTACACTTCCAATGAAGTCTGCAAATGCTCCTTCAGCAATCTTAACAGCCTCACCAACACTAAATGATGTTTGGAATGAAGGAGTCTCGACTTCCATGAATTTTGTAATTGCTCTTACTTCTGATTCAGGGAGAGGTTTTGGATATTTTTCTGTCTTAACGAAGCCTCTTACACCTTCTGTATTCTTTACCAAATCCCATGTTCTTGTATCCAATTCCATCTTTACTAATACATATCCAGGAAATATCTTCTCTTCTTTAACTTCTTGTTTACCTTTTTTAACGAAGATTTTCTTCTGAGTAGGGACTAATATATCAACAATTCTATCTTCCATACCTGTAGCTTCAATTCTCTGCTTCAATTCCTTTTGAATACTGTTCTCGTATCCAGTTCTGATGTTTAATACATACCACTTTGCATTTGGATTTTCTTTCTTTACAGCCTCTTTAGGTGTTTTTACTACCTTTGCTTTCACTTCTTTTTTTACTTCTACTTCTTTTGTCATGTGTTTTTAGTTAAACATTAAGAAACCAGTCTCTAATTTTGTAGAGTCCTAGGTCTAAACCAAGAATTAACAGGGTGATTATACCACATATGATTAATGTATATATGGTCATTATTAATACCTGTTTCCATGTAGGCCACTTGGTTTTCTTTAATTCACTTATTATATTTTTAAATATGTTGTTTTTCATTTTTGTATTTCTGGCAGGCCCACCCTGATTCGAACAGGGAATAACGGTTTTGGAGACCGCTGTTTGAACCAATTGAAACTATGGGCCCGTAATTAATTCAAAGAGCGACTACTTAACCTTTGTTTCCTTGTGTTCTGTATGTTTTTGGCATACTGCACAGTATTTGTTAACTACCATTTTTTCTTTCATATTCTTTGTTTTGTAGTCAGTGTAGTTCTTGCTATCACATGTTGTACATTTCAAAGCGATGATATCTCTTTTAACTTTTGCCATTTTGTTTGGGAATCAAATTAAGAATATATATTGGGAAATATACGCGTATTATATTGGAAATTAGCATAGAGGTCAAATGGTTTGTGATATAATACCCATAGTTCTTTTACAAAATATTTCTGAGTACAAAGTACTCGAAAACAAGTTATTCTTTCTAGAGGAGGGAAGAGAAGTGAATAGGATCAAAGAAGGGATTTTAAACGTTGTTTGTTCGGCCTTGTTCCCAATTGCATTCGGAGTTCTTGTGGTTGTCTGCATGTTAGGAGACAGCAGTGGTCCGAAGGTAGGGGAGAATGGATGACATTCTTCGAATTATTGAAGGAATGTTATAGCTTTTTTGCTAATCCTTTTTATCTTCTGGAGGGCGAAATGAGAAAAGCAATCTGTATCTTTGTAATAATAGTTATTGTCGTGTTTCTTCTTATTATGGCCTATCGTGCCGGTGTTTCTCAACTTTTTTCGTAGCTCTGTACCTCCAAAGGGGCGTAATAAAATATGCCCCTTTGGTTGAACTTTTTTATGTACTCAGAAATGTTCTGTAATGTTTAGAGATGTTTATTATCTACAAACAACATAATTTTTTGGTTCTTCACATTGGTGTAGGTCATTACTGAAGAATTTGCTCCCCAAGACAAAGCATTCTTTTTAAGTTTATCTATTTTTTCCTTAGTATAGACAAGAGGATTTTCGTTGTATGGATCTTTTGCTTGAAAAACTCCTTGATCCTTAATATTCGCGCCTATGGTTCTAACTATTGGGATTGCATTAATAGCAACTTTATTTGCTTTGAGAGGGTTAATTGCTTTTTGAAAATTAACATTCTCATTAAGATTGTCTAAATACGCATTATGAAATTTTAAAACCCTGATAGTTTGAATTTCATCCGGTTTTTCTCGATTAGTGGAAGCATACATTAGATAGCTCTGTGATTCATCATTTGGATCTGTTATCCTATTCGCTATGCCTTCAGCAAAATTGTTAACACGGAACATGAAGTTCTTGTTGTTTCTGTCGGGTTTGAAGTATGTGTCATTTAAACTGGAGACTATTTCGGGAACGAAAGAAAGGTCTTTTTCTGTTGTATCTATATATTTAAATTCCGCTTGAGGATATGCCTCACTGAAGATTTCGCGCAAAGTTGTTACTTCTGTGGGTTCATTATTTTCTGTTTGATCAGTTGCTGTTGAATTCATACTATATGATATTTAATAGGTAGCATGAAGTCAATTGAAGAAATGGAGCTGAATCTGAGAGTCGAACTCAGGACCTCATTCTTACCAAGAATGTGCTCTAACCGTCTGAGCTAATTCAGCATTGGCGAAAATTATACTACATTAATCCTCATCTTTCATCTTAGTAGTTTTTACTAAGAAGAATATCCAAAGTGGTAATGTCATAATTAATATGCCAATGGCTGTTCCCGGTGCCTCATAGAGAGTTACATCATTAACTCTGTAAAGTAGGTGATTAGCGAGTTGATATATTGCAGTAGGGATAATGATTACTCCTACAATACTGTAAAGAATCAATGATACAAATGTATATATCTTCTTTAACCATGGAGTATTAGATTTCTTTTCTAATCTATTTAACGCAAATTGATGTAAACCAAAAATCATTAGCATAGATACAAAGAATGTCGCTCCAGTTATCAACTCTTGTTTTCTAGTATCTTCTTCAAAACATACAACTTGTTCTCCAAATGTCATTGTATTCCCTTCGTAGCAATCAGGTACAATAATATCAGGATCTTTGACCTCTTCCATATATGGATCAGTTGCAGAGTAGAGGGAGTATGAAAATGGTATCCCAAATGCATATGAAGAACCTGCTTTGAGAAGCATAGTACCTCCGATAACGGAGACCGCGAGGGATATGAAAGAAATTACATAGAGATATATTTTGAAAAGCATTCCAACGGTTATATTTAGAGGTTTTGTATTTTTAGAATCCTTGTTCCTGATCAACTGGGTAACGAGATATATTACTCCTCCGACCACTAATACAGCTGCAGTAGCAAAGAGAAGCATCATGACAATAGGGAAGATAGTATCCATATATAATTGGGCTAAAGTTATATCCTTTGTTTATTCTAGAACATAAAGGGATATATATCCATATGCAGAGGACAGGATTTGAACCTGTGTAGTCCGAAGACGTTGGATTTACAGTCCAATGCGATTGACCACTCCGCCACCTCTGCTTAATGGAGCCCAAGGAGAGATTCGGACTCTCGACCTACTGTTTACAAAACAGTTGCTCTGACCAACTGAGCTACTTAGGCTTAACGTCAGTAAGTATATTATACTTGAAAAATATATACAACTGTATATATGAGAGTAGGAGGTACTTTTGATGGAGAAACAAAAACAAAAGGGTCCTCTGAAGACTTAGAGAATGCTCTAGTAGGTTAGGATCATAGAGCCCTGTAAAACAGGTGGGATTCCTCAACTCGACTCCACGGAGTCAAGTGATGTGTGGGATCCCTTATTACGGTTATAGAGCTATGATTTCTATAAATCCCCACTAGAGCATTTATATTCTATGACGCAAATATATAGTATGCAAATAAGAAAAAGCCTGTAAGGAAGATTCTACAGGAAACCTAGAAGGGTCAATAGTTTAGTCATCACAAAAGACAGAAAATTCATCGTCCAGGTCGAAAGTGGTGAAATTGGGAGGATAAATAAAAGGATAATTATTATGGAGAATTTCTCAAGCTTTTCCCAATAATACCGTATTCTTTTAGGCAATATAGCTCTTACTATCTTATGTCCATCTAATGGAGGAATAGGGATAAGATTGAAAACTGCCAAAGAAATATTGATTGATGCAAAGACTACCAATATAGTTCCAAATATGAAATTTAAATCAGGTTTGAATACTAAATTGATAAAACCAGCAAATAGGGCGAGTAGGAGATTAGATACAGGACCAGCTAAAGCTGTTAGCGCAGTATCTACTTCTCGTCTTTCAAAGTTGTATTCGTTAATGGGTACTGGCTTACTCCATCCAAACCTAAAGAGAATCATAGATATTGCCCCAATAGGGTCGATATGTTTAAGTGGGTTTAATGTAAGCCTACCAGCTGCTTTTGCAGTAGGGTCTCCAAGCTTGTAAGCTGCCCAACCATGCGCATATTCGTGTACTGTAGAAGCAATAAGGATTGTTGGAACTGCTAAGATAATCCAATAAATTGTATCTGAGTTAATACCAAACATAATCTATTATATAATATATGTCACAAAATCTTTGACAATAAAACAGATTTTAGTTTATAATACCTCCGTTATGTCAAAAGAATGTTTCATTTGTACAAAATCTACGATAGCAGGTCGAAGTATCCAACACAAGCACTCAGTGGGTTGGAGATATAAGGCACCACACACTGTTAGACAGTTTAAACCAAATCTTAGAAGTATAGACTTAGATATTGACGGAGTTGTTAAGAACGTTACAATCTGTATGAAATGCTACAAAAGATTACAAAAAGAAGCTAAAGAAAAAAACGCTTAATAATAGTAAGCTCGGCTTCTCTCTAAACCATTATCCTATCAATCACTATACGAGCTTTTAGCTCTTTTTTAATACAACTATCGGTTTGTGAATTCCCCCTCGTGTTCTCTTTTTTTTAATGATAGAATCAATTAATATCTAGTTGTATACTATCAGTCTATGAAAATTTTTGATTCCGTTTGGGAACTCTTAACATATGATATCGGAATTGATCTCGGTACTGCAAATACCTTGGTATATATGCGTAACCATGGCATTGTAGTTTCAGAACCATCAGTTGTAGCAATTGATAAAAGAACCAAAACAGTACTCGCTGTGGGTAAAGAAGCTAGACAGATGATTGGTAGAACTCCTGCGAATATAGCAGCGGTTAAACCACTTAAGGATGGTGTAATTTCAGACTTCGATACCACCCAAGCTATGATCCATCATTTCATACACAGAGCTCATTCATACTTTGGAAATTCATTCAAACTTCCTAGACCAAGAGTAATTGTTGGAGTACCTTCTTCCGTAACTGAAGTAGAACGTCAAGCCGTTATAGATGCTGTAAAAACAGCTGGAGCGAGAGAAGTATTCATAGTTGAAGAATCAATGGCAGCTGCAATTGGTGCGGGATTACCCGTTGAAGATGCATCTGGAAGTATGATTGTAGATATAGGAGGTGGTACTTCAGACATTGCAGTATTCTCACTTGGGGATATTGTTGTAGACAACACATTAAGAATAGCTGGAGATGAAATGGATCAAGATATCGTTAACTATGTTCGAGAAAAATACAACGTACTAATAGGGGAGCGAAGTGCTGAAGATGTAAAAATTGCCATAGGTTCTGCCATGCCACTCAAAAAAGAAACCAAGATGTCGGTACAAGGAAGAGATCTCTTAACAGGACTTCCAAAGACAGTAGAGCTAAGTAGCGTAGAGGTTAGAGAAGCCATTATGACTTCCATATATCAGATAACCGAAGCAGTTAAAGATGCCATTGAAGATACCCCTCCAGAATTACTAAAAGATTTGTTAACCTCAGGATTACATTTAACCGGTGGAGGTGCATTGATAAAAGGATTGGATACATTCTGGACAGAAGAATTAAATCTACCTGTAAAGATAGTCGATGATCCACTTTCTGCAGTAGCCAGAGGAACAGCTTTGATGTTAGATCATATAGAGCTACTTGAAAGAGTCCAGAGATCTTGGAATGAGTTAGTTTAATATATCTACTATGAAAAATAGTCCTTCCAAAGTAGAAAATAATAGCATAGCAATATATCTTTCATTGGTATTGGCAACTGCTTTTTTACTAATAGATGGATTTGGTAATTTGGCAGGATTAAGGAACGGAATATCGTTTACATTTGAGCCAATATCATTTCAAGCAAATAATGCAGGAACAAAAGTAGGAGAGTATTTTCAGACATTTGTGAATCTCGGAGCGTTTAGAAAGGAATTTAATGATTTGAAAATAAAATCATACGAGAATGAGACTCAATATTCCAACTATCTCATCCTTAAGAATGAAAACGAAGCATTGAAGAAGCAGATAGCATTGGGAAATAAGGATTCAAAGTATGTTTTGTCTAATGTTTTACGAGACGATAACGTTGATATATTGCTCATAGATCAGGGAAGTGAATCAGGAATTAGGCAAGGGGATGTGGTTTCAGTAGGAAACGTCTTTGTAGGTATAGTCTCGAGTGTTGATTTAAAGGGTAGCACGGTAAGACTTCCTTCTAACGAAAGCTCACATCTTGAAGTCGTTGTTTTGAAGTCTGGAAGCGATAATGTGACAAAAGCCAATATCCTTAGCGATGCAGTAGTAAGCGGCTCTGCCGAGGGTATTAAGATTGAGAATATCTCGATGAACTCTAGTGTTGCCAATGGAGATATTGTTCATATTAACGATTCAAAAGTAGGTGGATATTTTGCTTTAGGGTATATTGTTGGACTTTCAAGTAATCCTGCAAGTACATATAAAACAGCATTTGTTTCTCCAATTCTCGACTATGATAATCTAATGCAAGTGTTTGTTAAGGTAGAATAATTTGAATATATATTAAAATGTCGATATTGTACGTGCTTTTAACTACATTCGGAGTCATCTTTTTGGAAAGCTTTTTAGTAGCCTTGGCTAATTTGAGGTTTCTTTTCCTGTTGAACGTGTCTCTTTTTAACAAAATTAATTGGAAGCACTTACTGTCTTTTTCTCTTTTGAGCTCCTTAATCCTTGATGTCATATATCACTATGTGCTTGGAACTAACCTGTTAATGGTTGCCGTTCCTTTACTCATAATGCTTTTAATATCTCTCATCGTACCATTAGAAAATAGTTTGCCAGGTTACAGTGTTAAGTTTGTCTGTATCTTTCTTTACTACCTCTTCGTTTCATTTGTCCCTAACCTCATTTTAACTGGACAGGGAACAGTCATAACGGGTGTGATGCTAGGGGGAATGGTATTGAAGGCAGCTATATCTGTGCTCTTCTGTGTAGTGTTTGATGTCGTATGGAGTAGGCTAAGAAAGAAGGAAGAAGGAACGAAATTAAGATCTTTGTAGGGAATATAATGGAATTAAAATTTTCAAAAAAGTTTAAAATAACCCAAAATAAGACTACTAGCAAACATAGCAATGCTGTTTTGTTAAAAGGGGATATTAAACACAATGTTAAGAAGGCTCTAAAGTCTTCTCCCGAGTATTCTCCAGGATCTCCTTGGAACTATCTTGTCGCCTTTATGCTTTTCTTTGGGCTATTTGCCATCCTCCTGTGGCAGCTTTCTGCGCTTCAAATTACAAATGGGGAAGAAATGCTGGCTAAATCAGAGAATAACCAGGTCAGGATAGAGAGTATTCCTGCATACAGAGGGGTGATATTTGATAGAAATGGCACTAAGTTAGTGGAGAATGTGGCCTCTGTAGGGCTGTATATAATGATTGATAAATACATTGAAGATGGTGAAGTGGATAACACCCTTCTTGAAGAGACCTCTAATACCCTTGGGGGTATACTAGGGGCTCACTGGAAGAATATCTCAGATGACAAAAAGACAGAGTACGCATCTATTCTTGAAAGAGTACTTACAATACATGGGGAAAGCCCATATTTCACCGATATCTTAATTGCTTCCGATCTTAGTAATGAGGAGGTAATACAGATTAAGGCATCATCGGAAAAACTTTTGGGTATATATATAGATGATGGTAGTAAGAGGTCATATCCTTACAAAAATATTCTTTCTGCAATCCTGGGCTATACAGGAGACGTTACTGCAGAGGATTTGGATAGTATTGATTACCTTAATTCTACAGATGTGGTTGGTAGAACAGGCTTAGAGAGAGAATATGACGAACAATTAGCTGGTGAAGATGGAAAGATAGCATGGGAAGTGGATGCCTTAGGTAAGAAGATCTCAGAAGAAGGTTTGGCACTTAGTGAACCTGTTTCGGGCAAAAACTTGTATCTCACATTGGATATGGATATGCAGAAAAAGCTATACCAAGTCATACAATCAGGTACGAAAAGCTCAAAAGCAACTGGTGGTGCAGGAATCATAGAGGATGTTAATTCTGGTGAAATCATATCAATGGTTACATACCCAAGCTACGACAACAATCTTTTCATTGGGGGGATCTCCATAAAAGACTATGCCAAGCTTCTTAACGACAAAACCAATCCTTTAATGGATCGAGCCATAGCTGCACAAGTGCCTGCGGGTTCTACATTTAAAACAATGGTAGCTACTGCAGCCTTAGACGCTGGAGCTATAACTAAATACACACAATATACCAGCTATGCAGGCTACAAATTCTCCAATGGAGCTTTGTTTCAGGAGTATCACAACCATTCATATGGGACTTTAAATGTAGTTGGAGCTTTAACTGTGTCATCAAACATATATTTCTGTGAACTCATTAGGCATTGGGATATGAATTCCCTAGTCCCATACCTAGACAAATTTGGGATTGGAAGAGTTACAGGTATAGATATTCCGGGAGAAATGGCAGGTAGAGTACCTTCTCCTGCGAACAAGATGCTTTTAGCTAATTCTACGAGTCCATGGCTTGAACCGGTCTGGTATCCAGAGGGAGATTCATGTAACTCTGTGATTGGGCAGGGTATCGGATTGGTTACACCGATACAGATGTCTAACTGGGTTGCCGCAATAGCTAATGAAGGTACACTTTACAAACCACATATAGCTAAATACTTTGAGGATGAGAACCAAAACAGGGTTGATATACCTGTTGAAATTTTACAAAGCAATATTGCTAAGGCTGATGCTTTCAATATTGCCAAGGAAGGTATGTGGTCTGCAGTAAATGGTAGTGGAGCATCAATATCTTCTCTCGCAAATCTTGGTGTTGTTGTTGCAGCCAAGACAGGTACTGCAGAGTTTGGAACAGTAGATAGCAAGGGGAACTACGAACATACTCATGCATGGGTAACGGGTTTCTTCCCATATGACAAACCTAAATATTCTTTTAGTATCTTCCTTGAAGATGGTGGAGAGAGTCTCAATGCGGTAAGGATAATGAGGGAGATGATTACGTGGATGGTTAAAGAGGGTAAGATTTAATCAATTTTTCATATCCATCTGCCATACTCTACATATGCCATATATATGTATGAGTGATTCTAAATATCCTAGTCTTTTGAAAGAGATACATAATCCTCCAAAGAGGTTGTATTGTAAGGGAAATATGGATTTGCTGGGGGAGCGGTGTTTAACTATCGTTGGTACCAGAAAAGCTACAAAATATGGTACAGAAGTATTGAATATGCTGCTTCAACCATATCTCATTGATTTAGATATATGTATTGTTAGTGGTTTAGCGAAGGGGATAGATACAATGGTGCATAGAAGGTGTTTGGAGTTGGGAATCCCAACAATTGCTGTCATCGCGGGAGGTATAGAGAATATATATCCACTTTCCAATACGGATATATATGAAGAGATTTCCTACAAAGGATTAGTTTTAGCTGAACACGAGGGTAGGGTTGATATGCACAAAGGTATGTTCCCAATGCGTAATCGGATACTGGCAGGGCTTTCGGAGACCACAATAGTCATAGAAGCGGATATCCAAAGTGGATCATTGGTTACAGCAAATCTAGCGCTAGAATTTAACAGAGATGTATATACAATTCCGGGAGATATTACCAAGGATACTTCTCGTGGATGCAATCTGCTAATTAAACAAGGCGCAGATGTAATTACTTGTGAAGATGATCTAAAACAGATATTAGGCATAGAGGCGGAGCAATTAAAACTGATTGTAGACAAGAGTTTGTAGGGTAGATGTTGTGAATGTGTGCACAACAAGAATATATTAAAAATGAAGAGCACATTTTGTGCACAGATTGACAATACTAATTAATTTAATGTATTTTAAGAGGCAAGCATATGGAAAAGAAAAAGAAATCATACAAAAACCTACTAATTGTTGAGTCTCCTGCAAAAGCGAAGACCATTAACAAGTATTTAGGTACAGATTACAAAGTAATGGCCACTGTTGGCCATATTATTGACCTTCCAAAGAGTAAGCTTGGGGTTGATATTGAAAAGAACTATGAACCTTTGTTTGAAACAATATATGGTAAGGGCAAGATCATCACTGATTTGAAACGAGCAGTACCTAAGGATGGAAATGTCTTCTTAGCAATGGACCCTGACCGTGAAGGAGAGGCCATAGCATGGCATGTAAACAGTGTATTGAAGTCTAAAAATGTAAAGCGAGTTATGTTCAATGAAATTACCAAGGATGCCGTCTTAGAGGCTGTTAAACATCCAATTGAGATTGATGAGAATCTTGTAGAAGCACAGAAGGCAAGAAGGATATTGGACAGATTGGTTGGATACAAGCTTTCAGAATTACTTTGGAAGAAGATATGGTATGGACTTTCAGCAGGTAGAGTACAGTCTGTAGCATTGAGATTGGTTGTTGAAAGAGAAGAGGAGAGAGAGGCTTTTAAAGCGGAGGAATATTGGGATTTTGGAGTAGAGGTTAAGGATGGTAATGGAAACAAACTAGATGCAAAATTGGCTCAAAAGGATGGAAAGAAATATATTCCTAAGGATAAAGATGAGGTTGAGGGGATTGAAAAGACATTGGGATCTTCTGATTACACAGTTAAAGATGTTGTAGTAAGGAAGGTTCACAAGCATCCATTTCCACCGTTTACTACATCTACACTTCAACAGGCAGCAAACAATGTATTAGGATATTCTTCTAAGAGAACAATGGCTATTGCTCAGATCTTGTATCAGGCTGGTTACATTACATATATGAGAACTGACTCATTCAATCTTAGTAGTAAAGCAATAGATTCGATTAGAGAATTGATTAACAACAAATATGGTGTTGAATATTTGCCAGAACATCCAAACTTCTACAAAACTAGAAGCAAGGGTGCGCAAGAAGCTCACGAAGCTATACGTCCTTCAGATATCAATGTAACTAGAGAGAAGATTGAGGCTCAATTTGGTAGTGCAGAAGCAAAACTCTATGATTTAATATGGAAGCGAGTTGTTTCTTGTCAGATGACAGACAAACAGGCAGAGATATTGACAGTTTCTTTGGTTAGTAAAGATGTGAAGAAACCTGAATATGTATTTACATTGGGTGGTGAGACTACTTTGTTTGATGGCTTTAGAAAAGTATTAGGTACTGGAAAGATTGCTGATGATTTACAAGAGATTTCTAAGATAGCGAAGGGGGATATTTTGAAATGGATTAAGTTTGTTAAGGAACAGAAATATACTCAACCTCCTGCTAGATATACTGATGCTTCATTGGTTAAGAAACTAGAAGCATTGGAGATTGGTAGGCCTTCTACATATGCATCTATCATTTCTACTATTGAAGCGAGGGGATATATCATTAAGGAAGCTAAGGCTTTGATTCCTACTGATGTTGGTAGAATTGTTACTAATTTCCTCAGAGATAACTTTAAGAGGTTGGTAGATTACAAATATACTGCAAAGGTGGAGGCTGAACTGGATGGTATTGCTGATGGTAAGATGAAGTATGTCGTGGTTATGGATGAACAATACAAACCTTTGGTTGAGGAGATTGCTAAAGCTGAGAAGGATGTTAACAAGGAGGATGTTGTAATACTAGGTAAATCTGATGAGAAGTGTCCTGAGTGTGGTGGTGAGATGATTATACGTATTGGTAGGTATGGTAAATTCCTTAGTTGTGCTAAATTCCCTGAGTGTAAGGGTATGAAGGATTTGTCTGGGAATGAGGAGAGTTTGGATTTTGCTAAATATCTTAGACCTGAGAAGTGTCCTAAGTGTGGTGGGGAATTGGTATTGAAGAATAGTAAATATGGTAAGTTCTGGGCTTGTAAGGACTATCCTAAGTGTAAGGGTACGGTTCCTCTTCTTTTGCAAGAGAAGTGTCCTGAGTGTAATCATCCTTTGGTTGAGAGAAGGAGTAAGTGGGGTAGGACTTTTACAGGATGTAGTAACTATCCGGAGTGTAAGTATATTAAGAAGACATTTAAGGCTAAGAAGAAAAAGAAGAGTTCAGAGTAATTTCATATATATCCTCTATGATATATATATGCTTCCAAGAGAAAAATATTTAGAAAGGGGTATAGATAGCCTCAGTGATATGGAATTAATAGCCATTATTATTGGTTCTGGTATTAAGGGTCATGATTTTATGTCTGTCTCTAGATCTGTGGTATATCGTATTCGTAAATCCATCAAGAAGAATGGGTATGTAGATATTAAGGATATTGTTGATATTCTTGGTATTGGTTTAGCTACTGCTATGAAGATTCTTTCTGGTATTGAATTGGGTAGGAGGTTGTATGATCTTGGGAGTAAGGAGAAAACAACTGTTAGTAATTCTCAAGAGGCTTACTATTTGTTAAAGGGTATGGGTAGTAAGAAGCAGGAATATATTGTTGGGTTGTTTCTTAATTCTAGGTTTGAGTTGTTAGAACAACGTACGTTAGCTATTGGTACTGTGGATGGGGCTGGGTTACTTCCTAGGGATGTTATTATTCCTGCATTAGAACTTAATGCTAGTTCTGTTATATTGGCACATAACCATCCGTCTGGGGATCCTTTACCTAGTGATGAGGATTTTGCTGTTACAGAGAGGGTAGTGAAAGCTTTAGATTTGGTAGGGATGAAGTTACTCGATCATATGGTTATAGGGAGGGAGAGTTGGAAGAGCATAGGCTAGAAAGATTAAGGAGTTGTTTCGTTAAAAAGATGGTTCTTTTCAATAATAGTTTTCGTTTTTATTACAACTGATGCAAGATCTAACATAATATTAAATATCCAGAAGTCAAACAAATCTCCCATTGTATTTTTCAGACCTTTGTACTTATTAATCAGATCATCATCCTTTGCATGGATGTATCCACCATAAAGAAAAATGCCGATCAATTCTTTATTGGAAAGAGGAATCCCCTTATACGTTATTGCAACTTGTTTTTGCTTTGGATTAAGAATCTCATTCCAAACTCCCTTTAGCTTTTTAATATTTTCAGAGTCAATGGAGCTTTTTATAAGAATATTTGTTATGTACTGGAAATTAACATATTCACCATCCATAAGGAATTGTCTTATCAAACGGGTGAATTTTTCAATATCTTCGTCTGCGGGGAAATTTTTGTTATATTCAACAGATTGACCGTTTTCGATTCTTATTGATAGCCGAATTCTAGAGTTTTCCCTTACAGAGTTCATTGCGCGTGAAGATTCTAACTCTTTAACTTGGTCACAAAATAGTTTTAGACATTTTATTTCTTCTTTTTTCATATATAAATATTTCTAATTTATTTTATTATTTAATTATAACCTTTTGTATAATTTGAAGAAATCAAATGAGAATAAGATAAATGTTTATTACTAACCTTGCATTCTCCTCATTCTCTTTGTATAATCCCTATGTTATTTAATCTCATATATCCCTGTAATTTTCCTGGATGATAAATATCACCCAACAGAGATATTAATAAAAGGAAACATATAAAAATGGAAAACCAAAAACAAACAGTCGTAGAAACACAGACTTTAAACAAAGTTTCAAATGTAAAAACCCCAGAGATACTAGATTTACTTAAAGCAGGCTGTCATTTCGGACACAAGAAAAGTGCTTGGAATCCAAGAATGAAACAGTACATATATGAAGAAAGAAATGGTATTCATATCATAGACTTAGTAAAAACACAGGAACTCATAACATCAACAATAAAAGCATTAAGTGAACTAACCGAAAAAGGAAACATCCTTTTTGTAGGAACCAAAGGACAAGCAGCATCAATAGTTGAAAAAGTAGCTACCGAAAACGGTGCCTTCTATGTAAACAAAAGATGGCCAGGTGGACTATTCACAAACTTTGATACTATTAAAAAGAGTGTACAAGGATTGGTAAAGATGGAAGAAAGCCTCGCAAGAGGAGGAGAAGATCTTGTTAAGAAGGAAAGACTCTTCATGCAAAGAGAATCAGAGAAGATGGATAGAATATACAAAGGTATTAAGTTCATGGACAAATTACCTGCAGCAGTAGTTGTAGTAGACAGTAAGGTTGAAAAATTAGCAATCAAAGAAGCAAAGATTGCACATATTCCAATCATTGCACTCATAGACACAAACTGTAATCCAGATCTTGTAGATTACCCAATCCCAGCAAATGACGACTCTCTAAAGAGTATATCTTTACTCGTAGAGATATTGGGTCAGGTAGTAGGAGAATCTAAGAAATCACAAGGTATTGTTGCATTAAGAAACAGCCAAAAAGCAACATTAGAAACATTAGCTAGGCAGTATGCAGAACAGAAAGAAAGAGAAACAAGAATGGAAGCAGAAGACAGAGAAAGAATGAAATCCCTAAGAGAAGGAAAGATAGCTGAATCTAAAGGAACAGTCGTAAGAGTTGTTAAAAAAGATATCAGTGGAGAAATAGCAGCAGCTGAAGAAGCAAAAAAGATGGTTGATTCTAAAAGTGTTGAGGACCTAGGACTATCCGTAAGAATAGTTAAGGCTCTTGCAGATAGTGGAATCAAGAATGTAAGTGATCTCTCAGGTAAAACCAAAGAAGATTTAGTTGAAATCAAGGGAGTAGGAGAGAAAGCTGCAGTAGACATTTTGAAATCACTTAAATAACTTTTAACAAATACTGCAATGGGAGTATCCATAGATGATATTAAGACATTAAGAGCTAAAACATCCGCTGGCATGGCACTCTGTAAAGAAGCTTTAACTGCTTCTGATGGAGATATGGCCAAAGCGACTGAATATATCAATGAAAGAAGTGACGTTATTGGAAGATTGAGAAATCTAACAGGTGCAAAGATTGGTCTTTGTAAGATTGCTTTTGACGAAACAGGTAAAGACTTTGAAAAAGCAGTAGCTCTCATAAGTGAGAGAGGCTGGAATGAGCCTACCGCTGACGAAACAATCGAAAAGGGAGAAGGTGTCGTTGAAACATATTTACATGGTACAGATCATAAGCTAGCTTCACTAGTTGAAGTAAAGTGTAAGACAGATTTTGTTGCTCAGAATGATGAATTTAGAGCATTTGCTCATGAAGTTGCTCTACAGGTTGCAGCCATGAAGCCTCTCTACGTTTCTAAAGATAGTGTAAGTGTAGAGGATGTTGAAAGAATGAAAGTTATCTTTACCAAAGAAGCAGAGAGCGAAGGCAAACCTGCCAACATTATGGAAAAGATAATTGAAGGTAAATTTTCTAAATACTACGCAGAGAAATGTTTACTAGAACAGAAATGGTTTAAAGACGAATCTAAGACAATGGCAAATCTCTTAGATGAAGTAACTCAGAAAATGGGAGAACCTATACAGATTACTAGAATACTTTTCTGGGAATTTGGAACTAAATAGTTCATTGTATTTTGTATGAAGAAGGGGGAGTTAAAAACTCCCCCTTTTTGTTGTACAATATTGGGATAATATTAGGGATATTAACAAAATGGACATAGATGTATTTAAAGCAGATATTCAAAAATGTATAGATCATATACATGAGGATTTAACACAGATCAGAACAGGAAGAGCAACTCCAGAGTTGGTAGAAGAAGTTATGGTCAATGCATATGAGACAATGGCTCCAATTAAAAACTATGCTTCAATCTCCGCAGTAGATGCCAAAACACTCTCCATCCAACCATGGGACAAGAGTATATTGGAAAATATTTCTAAGGCAATCAATGTTGCTAACATGGGACTTTCTCCAATGATTGAAGGGGATAGGGTATTGGTAAAAATTCCTGACCTTACAGAAGAGAGAAGAAAAGAATATGTAAAGTTGATGAAAGACAGAGTAGAGGATGGAAGAATTGCGGTAAGGCAAGTAAGGCAGAAATATATGCAAGAGATAGATGAACTTCAGAAGAATGGCCTTTCAGAGGATGAAGCAGACAGAACCCGAGTTGAGATTGAAAAGGTTGTTAAAGAAACTAATCAACAGATTGAAGAAATTAGAGAAGAGAAAGAAAAGGATCTTTTAACTATATAATTTTGTCTTGACTTACATGCTGTCCATACTAGTAAATATACTCTTGTTCATATTGGTTATCGGTGTTTTAACATTCATTCATGAATTAGGACACTTTCTCTCCGCTAAGCTTATTAAAGCTACAGTATTAGAATTCTCATTAGGTTTTGGTCCTAAGTTACTATCAAAGAAATTCAAAGGTACGGAATACAATATTAGGCTTCTACCATTAGGTGGTTTTGTGAAGATATTGGGAGATGGTGATCCTGAGAAAAAAGAGGTAAAAGAAAAAGCAAAGAATGATGATGGGAATCTACATAACAAGCCTAGATTAGCTCAAATCTTCGTAATGCTTGCAGGAGTAACCATGAATATTCTCTTCGCCATTACAATGTATTTCATAGTTATCTCTAATTCTGTAGTTGGTAATTCTGGATGGAGCACGGTATTAGATTGGTCTTATCAGGATTTTAAACCAATTGGTGCAAGTATTACCAAAGAAGTAATAGGAGATGTGAAGTATGTAGAACTTGAAGCAGATGGGAGTGCAGTCAAAGCCAATCTCCCTCCGTCAGGCACTATTAAAACCATTGATGGCAAAGAGATAGAATATGCGTATGAAGTAAGGGAATCATTAAAAGTGGATGCTAGTGGTCAAACAACTATGGAGATTTGCAATGATGATAGTTGTAAGCTTTACACAGTAAATGTGTCAGATGCAGGTACTATAGGTATAATGCTCCCCACAAATTATTATGTTGTTGCTTCTAACGATGGGAATGCTTTTAAAACCCAAGTACCTTTCTCAGGAGAGATCAAAGCTATAGATGGAGAAGAAGTTAAATATGCTTCTGATATATTAAATCTTTTAGAAAAAGATAAAAATGGAAAGGCGACTTTAGATATTTGTACGGAAACCAATACCTGCGGTACTTACACAGTAGATGTTAAGAGTGATGGAACAATAGGGGTGATACTGTCCACAAATTATTATGTAGAGTTATCTTACGAAAACAATAAAGTGTTTGCAGGATTTTCTCATTTGATTAATACTGTTAGGTTGATTGGTATAAAGTTTGGAAGTATGTTTGGTGAGGCTAAAACAACAGGAGATTATTCGGAGATTTCTAATTCAGTATCTGGTCCTGTTGGAATATATTTCTTAATTGACTATTTTAAGAACTTAGGATTTGTTACATTCCTGAGTGTAATGGGAGACCTTTCGCTTTCCTTGGCTATTATGAACCTTCTCCCTATACCTGCTTTAGATGGAGGTAGGGTGGGGATATTGCTAATCGAGAGTATATTGAGGAAAGAGCTTAATGAAAAGGTAAAGACACTTATAATAAATGGGAGTTTCATTTTATTAATGATTCTTGTT
The DNA here is from genome assembly GCA_018818345.1 of Patescibacteria group bacterium. Taxonomy (GTDB): domain Bacteria; phylum Patescibacteriota; class Dojkabacteria; order SC72; family SC72; genus UBA12078. The sequence goes on from JAHISI010000016.1 coordinate 45,086, forward strand.
ATATTTATTATGGTAAAGGATGTCCTAAATATACAAAATATTAAGGATATGTTTAGATAACTGCTGTATAAATGAGAATAAATCTGTCCAAGAAAAATAAGATAATAGTAATAATCCTTTTGGTATTAGTATTGGGTGGAACTGGGGGCTATCTTCTTTGGAGGGTTAATCAAAAGGAGACATTAAGAGAAACTTTCACTGAAGCAGGTTGTACATACACAAAAGTTGCTGGATCTGATAGGGATACTGGATGTGCTCATTCAACAGCAACGGGTATGGCGTGTAATTGCGGAGAAAATGAACGTGGATACGAAAAAAACGGTAATCTTTGGTGTGCACAATATACTTCAACATGTACTTCAGACTGTGGAGATGGTACTTGCTCAAGCGATGAAACCGTAACCTCATGTCCTAAAGATTGTGCGAAATGTGGAGATGATATCTGTAGTAGTACCGAATCCCTCGAACTATGCCCAGAAGATTGTTCTGTATGTGGGGACAACAAATGTACTGGAACAGAAACAGCTACTACTTGTGACTCTGATTGTGCTTGTAAAGCATTAGTATGGAGTAGTAAACCAAGTGGTGAATACAAACCCGATGATGTAACTACAGCAACCTCTTCAATTGTAATTACCAATCCGAATAGCACAAGTGATGCTTTAACTGGTATCACAATGCAATTCAATGGAACTCCTCTTGCACAATGTAGTAGCTCAGCAACAGGAAATTGTTTTAATGTTGGAACAGATACTGCAGGAAAACAAAAAATTACACTTAATTTGTTTGATGAAGGTCAAACTGTAACAGATGGTACATATGATCTATCCATTTCACTTCCTGGTCCTGCGACCTCATGTGTTGAAACGGCTACTTTTACAGTGGCTGAAGATGCTGTTGTAGTAGTAGATGAAGTCCCTGATACAGGTCTCTTTGATGGTGTTATGAGTAAGATATATCTTGGCTCTGGTTTCGTATTCTTAGGTTTAATGACAACACAACTCTCAAAGTTTGGATATATGTTCAATATCATTGGTGAGAGAAATAGGGTAGTATTAGAGGAGAAGAAAAGGAAAAGGGAAGAGGATAAAAGAAATAGGTTTGAAAGAAGGTTTAAATAATGAGTGTAAAAATTCGTTTAACAAAGAGAGCGAAAATAATAATTCTGGCATCATTGGTGCTGTTATTAGCTGGTGCAGGAGGATATTTACTTTGGAGGGTTAACAATTCTGAAACCATAAGCCCTGATGTAAGTGAAGCAACAGGAGGAATAGGAGCATGCTGTGGACCTGCGGGATGTGTTGCTGGATGGAAATGTGATACTAGCCAATCATGCTCAGAAACTAAGACCGTTACTTGTAGCTATGCGGGACAACCAGTGAGTTGTGGTACATATAAGGGTGTAGCAGGTTCACCTAGTAGTCCATGTCTGTATCCTGGACAGTCAATATCATGCTCATATAGTATTGGTGGAAAATGTGTAAAAGAAACATCTCCTAATCCTGAACAGCCAACAAATAATGGAGTTTGTGATATTAGAAAATGTGAATGGCCTGAAACCCTTATGAGTAGCAACAACTGTGCTTGTGAGACCTGTAAAGGAATAAAT